>DYSA01000141.1 GCA_020726425.1 Fibrobacter succinogenes
CAAAAGGGGATTCACGGTGGTGAATCCCCTTTTTGCGTATGTCACACATCAAATTTTGAATGCCTTAAGTTGAGTCATAAGACGTGCTGTTCTGTGATCTAATTTTTTAGAAATAAAATGTTTAGATGTGGTGTTTGGTCGTTTTTGATACAGTTTGGGTATTTGAAATGGTATCACTGGCTTTGATTTTGAAATTTGGACTTGGATAGTTGGCAAATTGTTCAATAGAGCGATTTACCCGTGTCGAGAAGTGTAAGATAGAGGCGTAAATCAAATTCCAGTTGGAAGTAGTCTGGTTCCATATTGACGCAGAGCTTGTAAAATGCTTTGTTATGCTCTTTCTCCTTGAAATGGGCAAGTTCATGGACAACGATCATTTTCAGGAATGGTTCCGGTACTGCGCGGAAAAGTGAAGCGATTTTAATTTCACTTTCCGCTTTCGACTTGTTCCCGTGCTGTCGCGATCGAAATACGTGAACACCCAGCAGGCTGTCTTCTGGAGAAATTTTATTGCAGTAGGAGATTCGGGGGAGTGGTGGCGCATTGCGAAGTGATGAACGTTTCAGAGCGGTGACGTATTCGAACAGAGCGCGGTCTGATCCATAAGGGTGAACGGCAGGGTAGCGCTTCCGAAGGTAACCGGCGAGTTTGTGCTCATCCACCAGTCTTTGGGCTTGAGCGATTAGTTCTGGGGAGTATCCTTGTAGGTAGTTCACCCTTCACTAAGCTCCTCGAGTGCACGCCGTTCGCGCTCTTCTGCCATTTTTTCCAAATCCTCTCTCTCTGCCCGGCGTTTCATCATCGCTTCGCGGATCATACGATCCTTGAAATACCCTTCGGGCAGTACCAGTGTTTTGCTAAATACGAAGATAAGTATCGTTACAAGCAGTACCGGTATGAGCTGGAGTAATTCAAATGGTATTGGTTGTAAAAACGACATCTTAGTCCTCCTGTATAATCGGAAGTGGCACTTGGTCGAGCAGTTCTGTTGTACATCCTGCAATTGATGCGCGGATCAACTGATTTTCCCCACTGCGTCCTTCTGTAAATATACCCACTTCATCGGCAATGTCACTAAAAGTCTGAAGTATTACTGAAGCCATGGTGCATAATTCGTGCAATGGGCGATTTCGGTGGATTCGAACCCCGAGATCTACCTGAGCAATCGAGTCGCCACCAAATTTCTTGAGATAATCGAGAGTAAGTGATGTTTCAACGCCGTATCCGCTATAATAAAGGAGTTTTCGGGCTCGGTCAGTGCGGAATCCATACTCCCCAGCTAGAGGTTGGATTAATTGTGCAGCTTCGGGAAAAAATCGACTAAATAGTGGGCGAATAAGCAGTTCCGTTACACGGCCTCCACCGGAAGCGTGAAGTACTCCATCGTTGAAAATAGGACGCTCATAAAATGCCTTAACGTAACCGGTACTTCTATTTTCGAAAAATGGAACCAGCATTGCAGTAACAAAAGAAGTAGTGAAGTTTTCAATGTCTGCATCAATATAAAGTACGATTGAACTTTTTACGTAGAAAAGTGATCTCCAAAGCGCTGTTCCCTTACCTCGAGGAAAAGTTCCTCCAGGGCCTTCCGAAACCCCAAAGACAGTAGCACCGGAATCTTTCGCAATTGAAGCTGTGTGGTCTGAAGATTCTCCGTTCATGACAATAAGTTCATCCACGATCGGGTATTTTTCCATCAGTTCAGAACGGATAGTTGTGACAATCGCACCGATTGTACTCTCTTCATTGAGCGCAGGTATTACCACGGAAACTGTGTCGCCGCATGCCTTTTTAAGGGCTAAGACTGTATCAAGAGGTAAGTTACGAGCAGATAAATGTAAGTGCATTGATGCTCCATTCTCTTTGTTATCAACATCTTTCAATTGGTTAAAAAATATATAGATATTACGTTGACTAACGGAGTTTTCAAAGACTATTTTATGCACGGTTTTTCCCTATAACTTTTTCTAAGGAAAATTGTAATGAAAACCGCAGTAGTAAACGCTTCTAACATTGAACGTAAGTGGTTCGTTGTTGATGCTTCGGATTTGGTACTTGGAAGACTTGCATCTGATGTTGCAGGACTTTTGATGGGTAAAGGCAAAGCTGCTTACTCGCCAAACCAGGATCACGGCGACTTCGTTATCGTAATCAATGCGGACAAAGTTGTACTCACCGGTAACAAAGCTGACACGAAGTCTTACTTCCGTCACTCTGGTAAACCAGGTGAAGAAAAATTCCGTCCTTTCAAAGTTCAAATGGAACTTGACTCGTCGGTAGTAATCAAGAAGGCGGTACACGGTATGTGTCCCAAAACCCCGCTGGGTCGGGCTATTGAGAAGAAACTCTTCGTCTATTCAGGCGCTGAACATCCTCATGCAGCTCAGAAACCCGCAACAATTACTCTCTAAGGAGTTGCAAATTGGCTGAAGTTCTTAGTGCAACCGGTAGAAGAAAAGGTGCTGTAGCTCGTGCTTACCTCACCCCTGGATCCGGTAAAAGAGTTGTGAACGATCGTGAAATCAACGCGTATCTTATGAGCGAAACACTTGTTGTTGATGCAAATAAGCCATTTACTCTCCTTGAACTGGGTGAGTCTTATGATGTTGTTGTGAATGTTAAGGGTGGTGGTCTTTCTGGTCAGACTGGTGCAATCCGTCTTGCTGTAGCTCGCTGTCTTGCGTCTCTCAGCGATGAAAATCGTGCAGTGATGAAAAAAGCTGGTCTCCTTACTCGTGATGCTCGCGTTGTTGAGCGTAAAAAGTATGGTCAGTCTGGTGCTCGTCGCCGCTTCCAGTTCTCGAAACGATAGTTTTCTTTCGTTTGTGTTTACATCTGTCGACTTGTTCGACAATAATAACTACGCACGCTCGACACCGCGTAATGGGTTTTATTTCTTTTGTGAGATAAAACGTCGGGCGGAGGCAAAACCCATTTTCTGTAAGGAGATATGTAATGGCCTCGGTAACTTTGAAAGATCTGCTTGAAGCAGGTGCACATTTCGGTCACCAGACACAGCGCTGGAACCCTAAAATGAAGCGCTTTATTCTTTGTCCCCGTAACGGGATACACATCATTGACTTGAACAAAACTATCGTTGAACTTGATAAGTTCATCGCTAAAGTTCGCTCGGTAACTTCTAAGGGCGGAAAAGTTCTTTTTGTAGGAACCAAAAAGCAGGTTAAATCCTACATCAAAGAAGAAGCGGAACGTTGTGGTATGCCGTATGTTACTGAGCGTTGGCTCGGTGGTATGCTTACCAACTTCTCAACAATCCGTGAGTCTGTTAAAAGACTTGAAAAAATCGAAAAAATGGAAGCTGATGGTACATTTGAAAAACTTCCTAAAAAGGAAATTATTCAGCTTAGCCGTCAAAAAGAAAAGCTCACTGCGATTCTTGGTGGTATCCGTAACATTCGTAAATCTCCAGAGTTGGTATTTGTTGTAGATACTCTCCGTGAGCATCTTGCGGTTGCGGAAGCTCGTCGTCTTGGTATTCCTGTTGCTGCTATTGCAGATACAAACAGTAATCCTGATGAACTTGAATTCCCTATCCCAGCGAATGATGACGCAATCAAATCAGTTAAAGTAATTACTGAAGCGATTTGTAATGCAATCATCGATTCAACAAAAGATTTGAAAATAATCGCTGAAAAAGAAGATGCAGATGTAACTTTTGATAAAGATGCAGCTGCAGCTCGCAACGACGAACCGCGTAAACGCCGTGTCGTTAAAAAGAAAGAATCATCTGATTCTATTGAAGCTTAATTGCTTATCTTTTTGTGGTCACCCTTTCGAGGGTGACCATTTTCTATATTTAAATTCGAAATAAATAGTTACTTCTCTCCATAAAGGAATACCGACATGGAAATTACCGCTGGAATGGTAAAAGAGCTCCGTGAAAAAACGGGTCTTGGCATGATGGACTGTAAAAAAGCACTTGTTGATTCAAATGGTGATATGGAACTTGCGATTGAAAATCTTCGCAAAAAAGGCCAGGCAACCGCTGAAAAACGTGCTGGTAAAAACGCTTCTGAAGGTGCAGTTTCTGCAATCATCGAAGGTTCAACTGCAATTATTTATCAGGTCAACTGTGAAACTGACTTCGTTGCTAACGGAAATGACTTCCAGGGTTTTGTTGCAAAACTCGACAAAGTTCTCATTTCTAATAAAGTAGCAACAGTTGAAGAAGCAAAAAAACTTTCTACTGAAGATGGTGAATCAGTTGAAACTGCAGCGATGAATTTGACTGGTAAAGTCGGTGAAAAAATTGACTTCCGCAGTTATACCGTTGTTTCTTCTTCAGCTACTGAAGCAGTTTATAGCTATATCCACAGCAACAAAAAAGTTGGAGCTCTTGTTCAGATTTCTGCAGCTGATGCAACTGTTCTTTCAAGCGAAGCGGTTGTTTCTCTTGGTAAAGATCTTGCAATGCAGATTGCTGCTTCTGCACCTCGTGCAGTTTCAGAAGCTGAAATCGATCCAGCTGTAATCGCAAAAGAAAAAGAAATTTATCTCGAACAGCTTAAAAACGAAGGTAAACCAGCTGAAATGGCTGAAAAAATCGTTGTTGGTAAAGTTGCTCGTTTCTTAAAAGAAAACACTCTCCTTGGACAGGAATTTATCAAAGCTGATAAAGTTACTGTTGAAAAACACATGGAAGCTGTTTCTAAAGAAGTTGGAAGTTCACTTTCTATCGTATCAATGGTTCGCGTAGAACTTGGTGCATAAGGGGATATTTTGAGTACTCACTATAAACGGGTTCTATTGAAACTGAGTGGTGAGGCCCTTGCTGGTGCGAAGGGATACGGTATTGATTCCGCTATCCTTTCTTCCATTGCAGAAGATATTCTGGAAATTCACAATGCCGGCGTTCAAGTCGGCATTGTTATTGGTGGAGGCAACATCTTTCGAGGTGTAGCTGGAACATCGCAGGGTATCGATCGCACTGCCGGAGACACAATCGGCATGCTGGCCACACTAATGAATTCACTCATGGTACAGAGCGCGCTCAAAGCAATTGGCATTTCTGCTCGTGTACTTTCCGCATTTAAAGTTGAAAAAGCGTGCGAATTTTTTGTTCGTGATCGCGCAATAAATCACCTCGAGCAAGGACGAATTGTCATCATCGCTGGTGGAACAGGTAATCCCTTCTTTACCACCGATACAGCAGCAGCACTTCGTTGTGCAGAGCTGAATTGCGATGTTCTCATGAAAGCAACTCAGGTCGATGGTGTCTATGACAAAGATCCGAATAAGTTTTCCGATGCGGTTAAACTTCCGGAACTCACTCATGCTCATGCGATCAATAATAATCTTAAGATTATGGATACCACTGCTTTTGCTCTCTGCAAAGATAATAATATTCCCATTCTGGTTTTCAAACTGCTCGACAAAGGTAATATGCTTAAAGCTGTTTCCGGTGAAGTGGTTGGATCAACTGTGACTACAAAGGAGTAATTGATGATTGATACCGTTAAAACAACTACGATGGATAAAATGGAAAAAGCGCTTGATGCACTCAAGCGTACTTTTACAAAAATCCGTACTGGTCGCGCAACACCAGATCTTCTCAATGGAATTACTGTAGATTACTATGGTACTCCTTCGGCGATAAATGCTGTTGCAAACGTTTCAATTCCCGAAGCTCGTCAAGTGATTATACAACCGTGGGAAAAATCCTTGATTCAGGCGATCGAACGGGCAATTCTTGCTTCAGATTTGGGACTTGCTCCTCAAAATGATGGAAATGTAATTCGTCTGAACATTCCTGCACTCACGGAAGAGCGTCGCAAAGAGTTCGTAAAAGATGCAAAATCAGCTGGTGATGATGCAAAAGTTGCGATTCGTAACATTCGTCGTGATGCAAACGAAGATCTCAAGAAAGCGGAAAAAGCGAAAGAGATCAGTGAAGATTTGCTCAAGGATTACATGGATGTTATTCAAAAGATTACCGATGAGTTTATCAAGCGTGTTGATGATCTTGTCAAGGTTAAATCTGATGAGATAATGAGCGTGTGAAATTGATACATTGCTACTTTTAGGAAACCTCTTATTGGGGTTTCCTTTTTTATATCTCATTCGTATTACCTTTTTAAATGAGTAGTAATATGCTTCGAACCACGCTCTTAATAGTTTCAATTGTACTACTTAATTCTTGTAAAAACATTCAGTCGATGACAATCCCTGCCCCAACTCCCAATATGGTCGAACAAAATCTCCCGCCACTTTCATAACCGGTTGATAGTTATGGGTGTCCACTTTCTCCCGAAGTTTCGCGGATATCAACGCTTGTTCGAGAATTACAA
>DYSA01000761.1 GCA_020726425.1 Fibrobacter succinogenes
AGGATTGCAAGTATTGAATCCTTGGTCGCTTGCTGAGTACTTCCGATCCGAACCAGTGCCGCCGTGAGTCCCGACTTTGCCGCTGATCGCGCAGACTCGGAACTGGAGAAGTAGATCCCCGACAGGCGATCCGCCGTGGCCATTTTGATCAGTGATGTTCCGATAAATCCGGTGACCAGCAGTGCGGCGATCACCAAGAGCATTGACATTCCACTATTATTCTGTTTCATATTTTCCTCAGGATTGTTTGGAGAAGCTCTTAGAGAACGCCGTTGTTAGGAATCGGCACAACCTCTTCATAGGTTCGATAGAGTCGGTCATCATTGCGAGTAATTGTTGTGTCGCCAACAGTTTCGGCTTTACCACTCGCCCCGAAATCGCTTTTTCGATCTGATGCCGTGAGTAGGGAAACCTTGATGTATTTCATGGTGTTTCGTACCAGTGTTGCCGTGGGGTTTGGATTCCACGTTACCCCGTCAACACTAAACTGGAACTGCAATCCTTTTACATTGTCGATAATCGCAATAGAGTCGCGCGTTGACCACGTTACAGAGGCAAGAGTCGTATTGACCTGTGAACATCGATAGAGAACATCGCTAACCACACGATAGGTAATCTTTTCGACACTGATAATTGTGTCAGTTCTCGTTCCCAAGTTTCCTCTGAAAAACTGTAGCGAGTCGTAGGTGGCAAGATTACCATGGAGAAATGAAGCAAGTGAATCTGCTTCCACGTCAGCACCGGTATTATTCGCACCAGTATAGCAGAGTTTGCGAAACAGTGAGTCATTACTGGTTGCGGTGGGGCGAATATCGTAGTACATCGTGTCTTTGCCCGCCGTCGTGACTTTCCGTTTTAGAATATAGTACTTGAATCCGACGTTCGCCAGATCGCGGGACATAACGTTGATCGCATCACGACCACTCTGCTGCATCTTAGTCACTTCGCGACCATGAACGTAGTTCTTGGATATGTGGCCAATCGCCTGAAGAGCAAATCCGGTGACCAAAACCCCAAGAACCATGTACACCATCAGTTCCGCGAGAGAGTTTCCTTTGTTGTTT
>DYSA01000142.1:0-2132 GCA_020726425.1 Fibrobacter succinogenes
TCAAAGGATTGAACCTCACTGTAAACAAAGGTGAAGTTCACGCAGTAATGGGACCTAATGGAGCGGGAAAATCGACGCTCTCTCAGGTGATCGCCGGTAACCCCGCCTACGAAGTAATCTCAGGAGATATTCTCTTTCAGGGAGAATCAATTTTGGGAATGGCTCCTCACGAACGGGCTCGCGAAGGAATCTTCCTTGGATTCCAGTATCCAGTTGAAGTTCCTGGTGTAACAAACATCTACCTTCTGAAAAATGCCCTCAACACGATTCTTGAACATCGCGGACTTCAGCAGCTCGACGCCTTTGAGTTCAACGACTATCTCAAAGAGCAGATGGCAAAGGTCAACATGCCCTACGATCTGATAAAACGTCAGGTGAACACGGGGTTCTCGGGCGGAGAAAAGAAACGTAACGAGATCCTTCAGCTTCTTGTGCTTCAACCACTTCTTGCGATTCTCGACGAGACCGATTCAGGCTTGGACATCGACGCTCTCAAAACTGTGGCCGGCGGTGTTGAACAATTCAGATCTGCTGAAAATGGAGTACTTCTGGTGACTCACTACCAGAGACTTCTCGACTTCATTCCACCAGATTTCGTGCATGTTCTTATGGATGGCCAGATCGTGAAATCCGGCGACGGAAAACTGGCTCTCGAGCTGGAAAAACTTGGATACGACTGGATTCGTCAGGAACAGGCGGAATTGTAGAGAGACGTAACAAGTTACGTCTCTACGAAAGATTTCTGTAGAGACGTTGCTTGCAACGTGTTCCACATGGGAATTATAACCGAATAATTAGAGGAATTAGAATGAAGAACCTCGATGAAAATAAAATTGCTCAATACGGAACCTACTCGGTTGAAATGACACCGATAGCGTTTCCTTCGCCACTGGAAAGCATCCGAAAATCCGGCCGTGAATCGTTTCTCGCCAGCGGATTTCCAACCCTGAAAACCGAACGGTGGCGGGCGACCGATCTTAAATCAATCGCGGAAACGCAGTTTTCACCGGTTGAACAGGTCGATGTGACTGCGGTTGAACCGATCTCCGGCGTGGAAATTCGCGACCGGATCCGTGTGATCAATGGTCAGGTCCAGAGTCAGCTCGACCATTTTAGCGGTGACCACAAAACGATCGTCGCAAAGTCGGTGACTCAACATGGCGAATCGTTCCCCGCTGAACTGATCGGATCAGTGGAAAATGGAACTGGATCACCGTTCTACAATCTTAATACGGCACTCTTTACGGATGCTCTGTCGCTTTCGGTGGACGGCGTTTCGGATCAGAATATTCAGGTTCAGTACCATGCGGTGAGTGCGAACAAGGCTTCGGCGGTGAGCAATCGTACCATTATCGAAGTTCGTGCCGGAGCGAAACTCAATCTGGTTCAGCAGTTTATTTCCGAAGGATCCGATGCTATTTTGTCCAATGCCGTGACAGAAATTATCCTTCACCCGAACGCGACTCTGAATCACACGATTCTTGCAGATGAAGCAAAATCGGTGAACCATTTCCACCAGATCTTTGTTCATCAGATGGAAAATTCGAACTACGAATCGGTCACGCTGGCACCGAACGGTGATCTCACTCGCGTGGAGTTTCAGGTTTTCCTTAAAGGTGAACAGGCGAAAGCGGAAGTTCGCGGGGTTTTTGCGGGATCGCAGTCGCGGAAATTCAACGGTGATATCACCATGGTTCACGATGCGAAAAACTGTGTCAGTCGTATGAATTTTAAGGCGATCGGTGCAGATCAGTCACACGGGATTTTCAGAGGACTTGTTCATGTGACAGAAAATGGCGCGGGAACCGATGCTCACCAGAGTTTCAAATCGCTGATCGTTTCGGATGATGCGAAAATCACCACGGAACCGCATCTGCTGATCCACAACGATGATGTTTCCTGTTCGCATGGTGCGACCGTGGGTCAGCTCGATGATAAGCAGTTGTTCTATCTTGAGTCTCGCGGGCTTAATCCGGAAGAAGCGAAAAAGATTTTGATTCTGTCATTTGCGGCGGATGTAGTTTCGACTCTCGCCAGTGGATTGTCGGACTATCTTTTGGAACGGATTCACGATGAGGTTTCAGCGATCACGGAACGGAAATAAATGATGCAACGATTCAATGATGCAACGA
>DYSA01000142.1:2232-3507 GCA_020726425.1 Fibrobacter succinogenes
CAAGATCTCGACGCGGATTTCTATGTCTTTTCGGGACACAAAATCTACGGGCCTACGGGAATCGGCGTGCTCTACGGCAAGGAAGAGTTTCTCAAAAAGATGCGTCCCTACCAGACCGGAGGCGACATGATCCTTCGCGTAACGCTCGAAAAAACAACATTCAACGAGATTCCTCACCGGTTCGAAGCGGGAACGCCTCACATCGAAGGTGCGGTTGGATTGGCGGTGGCTCTGGACTATCTCGAATCGATCGGCCTGAAAGAGATTCAGGAGTACGAAGATGAACTTCTCGAGTACGCCCTTGAAAAACTCTCCAAAATCGAAGGGTTCCGTCGGGTTGGAAATCCGAAAGAGTCAACCGCGGTGATCTCCTTTATTTTGGGCGATGCTCACCCCCACGATGTGGCTCACGAACTGGGACTTTTGAATATCAGCGTGCGAGCGGGACACCACTGTGCTCAACCGCTTATGCAGTTTTACAAGATTCCTGCAACCACGCGGGCGACCTTTGGCGTTCACACCACCCGCGAAGAGATCGATGCGTTTGTCGAAGCTCTCGCTCCAATTGAAAGGAAGTTTCGCTTATGATTACCAATGACTTATACCAAGAGATGATTCTCGATCACTACAAACATCCGCGGAACTGCTGCAAGATTGAACCGCACACCCACGAAGCGGATGGCCAGAACCCGTTGTGCGGCGATGAGTTGACGGTTCAGCTTGAAATCGAAGGAACGACGATCAAAAATATCGCGTTCACCGGTATAGGCTGTGCGATTTCTCAGGCGAGTGCGTCACTGATGACCGAGGCACTCAAGGGAAAACCGGTGGATCAGGCGATGCAGATCTACGAAAAGATTCACCGCATGCTCACCGGCCGTGATCCCAACGAACTGGATCCCAAGGGGGAAGTTAAAATCGGGAAACTGCAGGTTCTCGAAGGAGTTTCGGAATTCCCTATGCGGGTGAAATGTGCTTCGCTGGCGTGGCACACGATGAAAGCGGCGGTCGATCGTCAGGAAGATCCGATTTCGACGGAAGCGTAGGCGACTAAACGAAATCCGGATTTTCGTCCTTGGACGACCCAATTTCAGCCCATGGAGAATCCATGGGTCGGTCGATTGTCAGGAAGATCCGGTTTCGACGGAGAAATAATCGATACAACGATGCAATGATTCAATGATGCAACGAAATCCGGATTTTCGTCCTTGGACGACCCGATTTCAGCCCATGGAGAATCCATGGGTCGGTCGATTGTCAGGAAGATCCGGTTTC
>DYSA01000142.1:3607-6290 GCA_020726425.1 Fibrobacter succinogenes
ATTTCAGCCCATGGAGAATCCATGGGTCGGTCGATTGTCAGGAAGATCCGGTTTCGACGGAAAGATGAAAATTCTCGTTGCAGGTTACCTAACCTGCAATGCTGATCGTGAGGCTCCAGCCTCAATTCGGTGAGCCGGAGGCTCAGGTTGTGCGTGACAGGTCTGGAGACCATGTCACGAGAATTATTTCGTTGAATCGATGTGTCGTTGAGTCTTTGAATCGGCTGAACGAGTGAGCAAGATATTGATAAAACTTTGAAAAAAGCACACGAAGAACTCATTGCGATTGAATTTTTAGTCTCTGCAGAACTGGTTAAAATTCGAGGAAGTGGAGCGGTTTATCGCTATCTTTTTAACCATGATTTCCAAAATCGAGAAATCGCCGAACGAAAACGAATTGTCATTGCTCAATCTCCCGATGCAGAAATTTCACAGGAACTGCTCAATTACGGCATCGGCCGTGATACCGTAGAAGCAATGGTTCAAGAATCACTGCCTCAATTAAAATTAATCCTTCGCCATATATAAACAGAACGATCAAAAGGCAAGAAAATCGATAATCCCGCAGGCTTTATTTTCTCGTTCCTTAAAAATGAGTGGTCTATTCCCGAAGCATCAAACTCTCAAATATCAACTCATCGCAAAGTTGGAGAACTTCTTGCCGCAACACCGGAACAACGCGGATACAAGCGATCACTGCCAACCCAAGAAGAGATCAAAACAAAGTATGACTAGCTCACGGACGAAGAGTTAATCGCATTTCACCAAACGATCGTTGATAAAATTGGAGTAGGGGAGCGGTTCAGTAATGAACAATTATCGTCACGCGATATTTTTAACGACCACGGTATTCTTAACAATCCCTTTCTCGCGGCACAAGCGCGAGTATTTCTTACCGGAGAACTGGGAAAAAGCCTTGAAAATGAACGGTAAAGAATGAATTAACCTAAGCAGTTTGATATTTCTCACGTAAAAGAGATTGTTCAAAGAATCGAGACTTGTGAAATTCTCCGGAATTGATTAATTAGTAAAATCTTATGGCTTGACGAGTATCATGTAGAAACTCCATCAATCTATGTGAAATTGTAAAATGAAAATCCCGGGG
The DNA here is from genome assembly GCA_020726425.1 of Fibrobacter succinogenes. GTDB lineage: Bacteria > Fibrobacterota > Chitinivibrionia > Chitinivibrionales > Chitinivibrionaceae > JAIFMU01. Next base: position 4,713 of record DYSA01000142.1, read on the forward strand.
AAACAAATCTCCGGGATTTTCTGTTGTAAACAATGTTGAAATAGACTCTGTTTCTGAACCAACTTCTCTGAATTGCCTATACCGATTATTTTGGCCGATTCTCCGTGTCCGCTCGTCCGATCACTGAACAGATCGGACACTCATGCCGTTTATGGCCTCGAGCCATGCAGTATTCTCGTCCAAAATAGATAATCTGAAGGTGCAGTTTGTTCCACGATTCTATCGGAAATAGTCTTTTGAAATCGCTTTCACTCTGGGCAACACTTTTCCCAGAACTAAATTTCCACCGCCACAGAAGACGGTGAATGTGAGTGTCGATAGGAACTGCCGGAACGCCAAATGCCTGAGACATGACCACACTAGCCGTTTTGTGTCCCACCGACGGAAACGCTTCGAGATCTTTGAAATTCTGGGGAACTTCGCCGTTGTGCTTTTCCACAATCATTTTGGAAAGACCGTAAATTCCCTTTGATTTCATCGGCGAAAGTCCGCAGGGGCAAATAATCGCTTGTATCTCTTCCACCGAATGTTTGATCATATCGTAGGGATTGTCCGCCATAGCAAAGAGAATCGGGGTCACCGTATTCACTCGTGCATCGGTGCACTGAGCACTGAGAAGGACGGCGATAAGAAGAGTATATGCATCTTTGTGATCGAGAGGAATTGGGGTTTCTGGATAGAGTCTCTCGAGAGTCTCCATTACAAATTGTACTTGTTCTGCTTTATTCATCGCTTCCTCGGGAATGTTCATTACGTCATTGGTTCCACAAACCACAGGGGTTAAAAAAAGGGGAACGTTCAAAATACGTTATAATTCCAAGGGCTTTTTACTAAATGAGGATTCTCGTTTCGCAAAAAAACATACAGAGTGCCATTTCTGTGTTCAGTCAAGAATAGGGCTGGACTTGGATTTGTAGGTGGTCGATCAGATATATGAATAAAATCACCTTTTGTGGTAACAATGAACCTATATTGCCGTGAAAGTACCATAACCATTTTTAAAGGAATATGCCTATAGAAACAGAAAGGAGGAATGTATGACACAACAAGCTATTGATGCTTCACAACCGAAGCCAACTGGATCATTTGATGTTGATATCTTTATTGCAGCACTAAGCAAAACAAGACCAATGAATGAAAAAATGTTGCGACCAAGCATTCAGAAGTAACTGCACGATTTGTCGAAAACTCACAATCAAAACCGTTCTTCATTAACTAATCTGCTGATTTTCCCCCTCGGGCCTTAATTTCGGCAACGTCACAAAAGAGTGATACAACCAATCGCAACCAACGCGGTTCCATTTAAAGTATACAATCACGCGAATTGCTGACATACAGGGATGACACCAAAAGTTCATCCCTCGTTTTTTATGAAGATAAGCCAAAACCGCTTTTGTGTTAAGCCATAAAAGAGACTCAACACACATCAGGCTAACCTTGAGGAATACTATAAAAACATGGATACCCTAAAAATTTAACCCGATAAAAGGGAAAAAGGGAAAAAGGGAAAAAGGGAAAAAGGGAGTATCCGTCCGCTCACCCCATTTCAGACTTACATCGAAACGTTCAGAGTTCTCC
>DYSA01000762.1 GCA_020726425.1 Fibrobacter succinogenes
ATCACCTTTTGTTGGGAATTTATGTTTACCCGGCCGCTTTTCAAAACAGAAGATCTGACCCGCCAAAAAGAAATTCTTACAGAATTGGCAGATCTCGTTGATAATGGTAAGATTATAACGACAAAAACGGGATCTGTGGGCACTCTTTCTGTGGAGAGTATCGCCGAAGGTCACCGCCGGATTGCTGAAGGTAAAACGATTGGCAAACTGACGTGGACTATCTAACGATCTGAAAATTAACAACAAGGAGTCTCTATGAAAACAGCTATTCTCTATTTTTCGTTGAGTGGAAATACTGAAACTGCCGCAAAAGCAATGGCATCGGCAATTGAAGCAGATCTTTTCGCTATTGAAACAACAAAACCATACCCTAAGAGCTTTGTTGGACGCATATTCGTTGGAGGATTTCAGGCGATGTTCAAAAAAAAGCCTTCGATCAAGCCTCTTTCTTTTACACCGGCCCAGTATGATCTCATTATTATCGGAACACCGACGTGGGCAGGATCTGTTGTTCCCGCGATCCGCACGGCTTTAGCCAAATTTGATTTTTCAAGTCGAAACGTAGCGCTGTATTCAACCTTCGCCGGTGAAGCGGGGCGATCGATTTCTGAAATGACAGAACTGGCTGTGGGTGCTAAAATTGTAGATGTAAAATCAGCAAAAGAACCGGCAAAAGTGAGCGATTCTCTCGATTCGCTGACCGCGTGGGCAAAAGGTCTTATTTCGCGGTAGGTTTCTGTAGAGAGTGTCACCAACCTCATCAATCTCAAACTATTTTCCCGTACAACAAACGAGGAAATCATGATTTACGAATCTCCGTATACAACGATAACTGACGATGATCTCACTTTTAGCTTTTCTGGATCAGGTGGCCCCGGTGGCCAAAATGTGAACAAAGTCGCCACAGCCGTGGAACTTCGCATGAGCGTCGAATCGGTTCGCATGACCCATTTTGTAAAAGATCGTTTTCGAGTGATTGCTGCCAGTTATATCATTGATTCCGGTGAAATTCTGATTCGAGCCCGCACACATCGAACGCAGCGAGATAATCGAGATGAAG
>DYSA01000763.1 GCA_020726425.1 Fibrobacter succinogenes
AAATCACCAACAGCAGTGTCGAAGCTATAGCCACTTCGGAATCGAAATGTGATGGCAACATACCGCTTCACGGCAACGACCCGAGTACTTTCGGTGGCACCGGACTTTGGAGCGTAGTAGCCGGAAGCGGAGCCATAACAATGCCGAGCTTGTTCAATACGACCATCACAGGCGTAGGCACCGGCATGACCTCCACTTTGCAATGGTTGGTGGATAACGGGATATGTTCAGATTCAACACTGATAACCGTCTCGAATAATGGATTTGTAGTGAGTGCCGGACCGCCACAAATTTTGTGTAACGATACCACCCAACTTAATGCAGGGAGTGCTTTACCCGGAACAGGACTTTGGGGAGTCGCTTCCGGTTCGGCCGGCATCATTTTCGATAACGCTTCAAATAACCAAACGATAGTACGCGGATTAGGTCAAGGTGATAATATTTTAAAGTGGACAGTCAATCGCGGGAGCTGTACAAGTGAGAAACAAGTAACGATAACGAATAATTCACCGAGTACTGCAAATATTGTAGGTCCGATAGATAAGGAAAGTTGTACCGGCAATGTTACCTTGCAGGCAGACCAGCCGACCCCGTATTTTGCCATCACCCAAAATTGGACATTATTAAGCGGAGACGGGGTATTCAATGACCCGATAACAGATTTCACGGTCGATGTAACCGGCTTACAACCCGGCAACAATGTTTTTGTATGGAAAGTTGAAAATGGTTTGTGCGTATCGAGCGATACAATAATTATCGTCAATAATCAAGTATCATCGATAGCCGGAGACCCACAAACGATTTGTGAAGACCATACCTATCTCAATGCAACCGACCCGGGCGTAATTTTTCCACAACAAGGAATCGGCACGTGGAGTCCTCTTGGCAGTGGTATAATCAGCGATGTATTGAATCCGAACAGTGAAGTAACTACCTTACTCGGCGGAACAAGTTCTTTCCAATGGACAGTTGAATTAGGCTCATGTTCGGCAATCAGTATCGTGCAAATCACCAACAGCAGTGTCGAAGCTATAGCCACTTCGGAATCGAAATGTGATGG
>DYSA01000764.1 GCA_020726425.1 Fibrobacter succinogenes
CCATTTTTACACCGCCTCATCAAATTCTCATCGAATATTTCAATCACATGGATATATCTTGACGTATATATACGTCACTTCAATGCAACGCTTCGAAAAGGATATACCATGGAACCCAAATCAGATCTTTTTGAACAATCATTTCAGAAAAGTGCCACTGCGGCAAAACTTCTTGGCCATCCGGCACGGATTGCGATCATTCAGTTTCTCTCTTCGCAGGATTCCTGTATGACCGGATCAATAACAGATCATCTTCCTCTCGCCAGAACCACCGTGAACCAACATCTCACCGCATTAAAAGATGCGGGCTGGGTAAAAGGTACCATCGGCGGAGCAAAAGCGAAATACTGTCTTGATCATGAACAGATCCGGCGTGATACCGATGCACTTTCCCAATTTTTATTGCAATTGAACCATAAAAAATCACACTGCTGACTCAATTTCTATTGAAATGATATCATGTTACTTTGATATTGAGGCCTGAAAGACCGGTGTATATCAGCATAGAGCGAAAGCCCTATGGAAATTTAATAAAAAAGGATGATTCTATGAAAAAAGTATTGATTAATGGATTCGGTCGCATGGGAAGACTCTTTTTCCGTGCTGCTTTTGGCAATGCAGACTTTGAAATTGTCGCAATCAACGAACTCAAAGGCGATGCACTCACGGCGGCGCACCTTCTCGAGTTTGATTCGGTGCACGGCAAATACAATCGAACGATTAGTTCCGATGATTCATCGATCACCGTGGATGGATCGCCTATTCGGGTGACTCATGCAAAGAGTCCTGCTGAAATTGATCTCACCGATATCGACATTGTGGTTGAATGTTCGGGGAAATTCAAAGATGAAGAGTCACTTCAGCCCTATTATGATCGCGGAATCAGAAAAGTAGTGGTATCTGCACCAGTAAAAGGGCGAGCACTCAATATTGTCTATGGAGTTAATGACGATCAGTACGATCCTGCGGTTCACGATCTCGTAACGGCCGCTTCCTGCACCACAAACTGCCTTGCTCCAGTGGTAAAAGTGATTCAATCGAAGTTGGGAATCGTTCACGG
>DYSA01000765.1 GCA_020726425.1 Fibrobacter succinogenes
TAGTACGCGCTCGAATACCGTTTAAACTCTTTTTCATCGGTGGCGAAAGTCGCCTTTGCCGCTTTCATTGCACGGGTTTCGAGCTTGCGAAGGTAGAGATAGATCTGGTCGCGAAGGATGCGGTCGCTATTTTGAGCGGTGCGATCCAGTGTCGCTGCTGTACGAGATTTTTCAATTTCTGTGTAGAAGATATCAAGACCTTCCAGTTCTGCCGCTGTGTAAACATCGCCTTCGAGTTTATTTGCATACTCTTTCAGTACCAGTTTGAACCGACGACCATCGTCTACCGCATCAGTATCGTTGTCACTGGTTCCGATCTGAGTAAGCACTGCCAATCCCTCGCTATTGTTCCGTTCAGAAAAGAAAAAATCCAGTCGAGCCATCTGGGTAATGTTTTCGGTATAGAGACGATCTTGGTTGTCAAACCAGAACCGTGCCTCTTTTTCATGTTCGTACATTTTCGTTTTCCAAATATGTTCTTGAGTGTGCAGTGCATCCGCAACCAGATTCATCTCAGCCGCAAGAGGCAGAGTGTCAAACCTGATTTTCTCTTTGTAGATTGGCGCATGCTCAATCAAAAGTAAGCTGTTGTCTTTCATCTCTTTCCCGTAGACCGCCACGGGGATGTGTTCTATTGTTGGCTGATCTGCATTGATTGCCACGATTTCTTCCTGCACCTTCTGAGAGAGCGTGCTGATACTTGTACTCATGTAAACTCCTTGTAGAACCATTTTTGTAACAATACCACATTGTTACGATAGGAATCTAACTATTTCAATCACCTTTCGCCAATATTTTCTCCATTTTTAAAAAACACCCGTTCTTTGTAGGGGGCGAACCCCCGTGTTCGCTCACGGTGTTACCGAAATGAGCCTCGAAGAGGCGGCTTATCCCAGCACTGGCCGAAGGCCTGTGGCTCTGTGGTCGGCAACGCAAGAATGATGGTCGGCAACGCAAGAATGATGGTCGGTGGAATTCCCCCGTGCTTGCTCTGGCAGACAAAAACGCGCGTATACTATATTGAACACGCCCACCGACAAATAAACAGACAGCGTTTTT
>DYSA01000143.1:0-1285 GCA_020726425.1 Fibrobacter succinogenes
CAAACCAAAAGTTGACTCCAGAACTCGTTCCAAGCGTCCTCGCTTGGAATGCCGCATTCGAGGCTCCAGCCTCGCGTCACGACTTTGAGGCTGGAGCATTAAGCTGTGCGTAACAGGTCTGGAAACCTGTTACGACTGTTTATGCCAAGTTCATTGATTGTAAAGTACCTGAGTAGCTACGTTTACTTTTTGGCTAAATATACTATGAGTCAAAAAAGCCCCATTGATAATAGTCACGATTACACGAAAAAGGCGAACTCCCAGAGTCCGCCTCAATAGATTGAAAATAGGATATCAATTATTCGTTCGCGTTTGCCTTCGCCGACTCTTTTCTTGTTTTTGAAGCTTTTACCGCGGTCAAATACGCATTGATCAGCGTTTCGATCTTGGCGGCGGCAGTTTCAAATACTCCCGTTGATACTCGCGCCTTATACTCCACATATCCCAGAACACTATTTAGTTCAAAGGCCAATATTTTCAGTTCCGGCTGAAGTTCGCCGCGAATCTGCTGCGAACGTTCTTCGGTTTGACTGGTACGGAGTTTCTCAAATTCAGTTTCAACCTTTTTGAGTTGCATAAAACGTTTAGCCGCTGAAGTCTTTGCGATCTGTTCGGCAAAAGGTTCCATTGCGATAATAAATCTGGTCAACTGAGCACTCTCTTCGGCAAAGGATGCTTTTGTGTTTACCAACGTCGCCTTTACCGTGGGAAGAATCGTTTCCGCTGCTTCGGCGGCACGAGGATCTTCATCGACAAAATCGATATCGTCTTCGAGATTACTCACTACAAGACTATACAGTTTGCTTCGTTTCCAATCGGTATGTGAAACAATTTCCGCAAACGATCCTTTGGTGTGTCTGCTTTTCAAAACAGTAATGCGTTCAAGAACTGCGGCAATAGAAGGAAGTGTTCCCTTGAGTTCAGAACCTTCCGTGGCAAGGGGAAGAACGGTTGTGTAGATGTCGGTTCCCAACTGAATCAGCGCATCAGTATGTCGAGTGTTGGGGGAAATAGTTTTAAATCGAGATGGCATGGGTCCTCCTTAGTTAATTGATACATACTTGATTGTAAGAAACATAGTTCAGGAATTGGCGCCTCGCAGATAAAAGTTTCATTTCAAAAGAAAAATCTCTGCCTAATGATCTTAGAACTCTTCCCGCTGGAGTTTTGGGCAGTTTGAACATCTTCAAACTCTTCCCGCTGAAGATTTGGACGGTTTGAACATCTTCAAACTCTTCCCGCTGGAGTTTTGGGCAGTTTGAACATCTTCAAACTCTTCCCGCTG
>DYSA01000143.1:1385-6268 GCA_020726425.1 Fibrobacter succinogenes
CGCTGAAGATTTGGACGGTTTGAACATCTTCAAACTCTTCCCGCTGGAGTTTTGGACGGTTTGAACATCTTCAAACTCTTCCCGCTGAAGATTTGGACGGTTTGCAGATGTGCAAACTCTTCCCGCTGGAGATTTGGACGGTTTGAAGAGCTTCAAACTCTTCCCGCTGAAGATTTGGACGGTTTGAACATCTTCTAACTCTTCCCGCAAAAATCGTGGAGAGTTTCTGGGAAAATGCAATTACCTTTTTGAGAAAAAACGGTCATAGTGAAGTGTAGTAGCTGGTAAAGGAAAATGGGAAATGATCATGGAATCAATACCTTGCTCATGGAAGATTGTGTATTTTCACGAGTATACATGTTAATCTGCAAAGGCAGGCTATTTGATATGGAAAATATCGACAAATACATCTTTGATCCAGAAAATCCCCATAAATGTAAGGTCTACAATCTTCTGCTGAATATTCAGAAAGAGAAGAACTTTGCAACGATTCTTTCTCCGATGTTTTATTTACAACTGTTTGAAAAAAAAATTGAGAATAAATTTGAAGAGGAAGTTTGGGATAAACCATCCAATTTTGTAGATATGACTTTTGACGAGAAAATCAAATTGTTCATTGAACAGAATTCAGTGAGTGATTTAATTAAAGAAAACTTTACAACATTGAGCAAGTTTCTTTCTTTTACAGATCTCTTTGGGCCATATGAGAATTCACTAGGTCGCATACATTGGCCACATTATAATGGCGGGCGTATTATCAATGCTATTAGCTTAATGGATTTTTCAAATGAAGTATATCATAAATATGTGACCAATGACTTGTTCCAAAATGACCCGAATGACAACAGTAACATCACTACGAATAGTTACATTTTTTTCCTCGATAATTATAATCGTAGAAGAATTGATGATTTTGTGCCATCTAATCGTTCAATCATTATTGTTGATGAAAAAGACTACCAGAAAATTGAAAACGGCTTTGGGAACGTCGTTGGTATTCAAAATTGCCACCCTCTTATCCTCAAAAAACGTTCTGATATTCATCTCCTTATAGATATCCTTCAACGCGATTTGAAAATGAGTGAAGTAAAGCAGAACCTTTCGCCAAATACGGCTATACATACCATCGAATCTCTCAAAATTGACAAATACTTCTGCATTGAAAATCTTGAATTGACCAATCTCAAGGATCACAAAGAGATCTACATTCTCGGGGAAAACGGGGATGGGAAAACACTGCTTCTTCAGTCGATCATTTTAGCTCTGCACGGAACCGAAGAGGGAAAGGTTCTTGACTATCTCAAGAGTAGCGACCAACCGAAAATCACACTGACTCTTGCTGATGGTTCAGCCTGTTCTTTTGGGAGTGACAACCAAGATTCCAAGGGGTATCAGATAATCGCGTATGGCGTTGGACGCAATCGCAATGATTCGGATAAGTGTGATACATCGGGCTATCTTTCACTTTTTTCTGGCGAAGAGTATCTCAACAATCCCGTGAAATGGCTTCAATATCTGGACTACCGCGAAGCAAAAGGTGAAACGGGGGCTATTTCACTGGCAAAAGCGATAGAAATGCTTCAGCAGATTCTCAACGAAAACGTGGAAATCACCATAACTCCAAGCAAAGTGACCTTTGTTGAACGGGGAACTGAAGTTCTGTTCGATCAACTGGCCGAAGGGTACAAAAGTGTGCTGATCTGGATCACCGATATGATCCAGCGACTGAGCGAATTCCAGCCGGAAGTGACCGACCTTGCTGACTATCGCGGAACTGTTCTCGTGGACGAAATCGGTCTTCACCTTCACCCGAAATGGGAATATCGCATTGTCCGCGATGTTCGCCGTTGGTTCCCGGGGATTCAGTTCATATTTACCACTCACAGCCCCACTGTCATTTTGGGCAGTTCCGCGGAAGCTCTGTTCTATAAGCTGTACAAAAAGAATGGGATTACTCAGATAAGTCAGCCCCTATCGTCAATTAAAAATCAGATGGCGAATACGTTGATCACTTCGCCACTCTTTGGAGTGGAGACCGCATCAGCTCAGAACAGCATCCCCGCAGAAGTTAGTACTGACGAAGATTACTTTTTCAAGATGATTCACGATCAGATCAAAAAGGAAGTTTCTGAACGATCAGATATAAGTGAAGCGGAGTTGCAAAACCTTATCTCATCGGCATTGGATACACTGGAAATCCAGGAGAATGCGTAATGATCCGGCTAATCAAAAATTTCACAAACGTCCCTAAAACTCTTACGGGAACCGTTACAGAAAAACACCGAAAGATGTGTATTGACCAAGGGAAGTGGGTTCAGTCTGATCGGTATAAGCAAAAAGATATTACTGATATCTTGAAAGATATCTCTCATTCTAAGTGTAGTTATTGCGAACGTTCAGTTCTGGATATGACATGGCCAGTGGAACATTATCGCCCGAAATCAACCTACTATTGGTTAGCTCATTCATGGGATAACCTTCTCTGTTGTTGCGAATGGTGTAATATCTACAAGAGCGCCCATTTCGAAATTGCAGGAACTCAAGCATCATTTGATCCTGCACGAATTTCAGATATTCACACTCTTGATTCGGAGTATGATCTTTTAGAAAAACCTCTAATGGTTAATCCCGAAAAAGAGGATATTGAGAGCACACTTATTTTTGATAAAAGTGGGGCGATCAGTTCGGATGATCCGCGTGTAAGTCATACAATCGAGGTTTGCAGAATCAACCGTCCGGAATCAAACATGCTACGAAAAAAGGTATTGGATGATCTTTCAAAGAGAGTATTATTCTGGTGCAGAATGGGCAAGAAGGCAGAAATTCCTACATTGATTAAAGAGTTTGAAGAAGAGAGTCACAACGCAAACAATGAGTTCCTCGCATTTCGGAGATATATCCTCAGAAATGGGCGTTCGATGATCCAAATCTCATAACGGTGTACGAATGATTCTCAAATAGCGAGGTCTGATTCAAATGGATCAGCCCCCTTTTGTTAGTACATTAAGGAACGGTAACCGAAAAGTACCCCAATACCCCAAAAAGGATTTTGCACTTTGAATCTCGTTTTCCTATACGATAGAGGATAGCCTCATGCCTTTTCCCTTTCTCCAAATTTCTTGATCTCGATCAAGGATAAATTTCTACCGGTCGGGTATATTATTAACATGAAGAACAAATGCCATTGACATTAGTTCTAAAACGAGAGTAAACTTACTTGCGGGAACAACTCCCGCCAACCAACCATAAGGAGCGTGTATGTTTTGTAATCAGTGTGAACAGGCAGCAAACGGAACCGGATGTTCAACAGTAGCGGTTTGTGGAAAACCGGCAGTCGTTTCGGATCTTTTCGACCTTCTTCTGTGGCAGACCAAAGGTATTTCGTATCTCGTCAATGAAGCGCGCAAAGCTGATAAAAAAGATCCTGAAATCGATCTTTTCATTGTCGAAGCGCTTTTCCTTACCGTTACAAACGTAAACTTCGATGAAGATGTTGTTGCAGCATGGATCGGTAAAGCGGAAGCGATCATGGACAAAGCGGCAGCTCTTGCAGGAATCGACCGCAACGGCGATGTTCCAGCGGCAGTAAAATGGTCTGCAAAAGGAAAAACTGAAGCTCAATATATCGTTGAAGCTCAGATCCATCCAATCACAACGTTCCATGCGAACGAAGATATTCAGTCACTTATGCAGCTTCTTACCTACGGACTCAAAGGTATGGCGGCGTATGCAGAACATGCGGCGGTTCTTGGCGCAACCGATGAATCAATCTTTGCGTTCATCGCTGAAGCGTTTGCTGCTCTTATCAATCCAGCCACAACTCTCGAACAGCTCATTGGACTCAATATGAAATGTGGCGAAGTAAATATCACCTGTATGGGGATTCTTAATGCCGCTCATATCAGTCACTACGGAACACCAGAACCAACCTCAGTTGCGACAGGAACTGTTGCTGGACCAGCAATCGTTGTTTCAGGACACGATATGTATATGTTCGATCGTCTTCTCGATCAGGCAGATGCGGCTGGCGTAAACGTATATACTCACGGCGAAATGTTGCCAGCTCACGGCTATCCAAAACTGAAAGCTCACAAATCGCTTGTGGGACATTTCGGAACCGCTTGGCAGAATCAGCAGCGCGAATTTGATGGACAGCCTGCGGCGTTTATTTTCAATACAAACTGTATTCAGGAACCGAGAAAATCCTATGCTGATCAGGTGTTTACTACTTCAGTAGTGGGTTGGCCTGGATGTCAGCACATTGATGGGTATGATTTCTCGGTAGTAATCGAAAAAGCAAAAGCTCTCGGCGGATTTACTGCTAAAGAAGGCAAACCACTTATGACCGGTTTCGGTCACGATGCAGTTCTTTCTCATGCTGAAACTGTTGTTGGCGCAGTTAAATCTGGTGCGATCAAACATTTCTTCCTTGTTGGCGGATGTGATGGCGCAAAACCGGGTCGTAACTACTATACCGATTTCGTTGAAGCGGCTCCGAAAGATTCGATGATTCTTACTCTCGCTTGTGGTAAGTTCCGTTTCAATCATCTTCAGGATGAACTCGGCGACATCGGCGGAATCCCACGTCTTCTCGATGTTGGTCAGTGTAATGATGCGTTCTCGGCAGTGAAAATCGCCATGGCTCTGGCCGAAGCGTTTGAATGTGGCGTGAACGATCTTCCCCTTTCGATTATTCTTTCTTGGTACGAACAGAAAGCGGTTGTGGTTCTTCTGTCGCTTCTTCACCTTGGAATCAAAGGAATTCGCGTTGGACCAACGCTTCCAGCGTTCATTACTCCGAACATTCTGAAATTCCTCGTGGATAATTTCGATATCAAACCGACCGGTAACTCAGGTCGTGGCGATCTTGAAGAGATTCTTGG
>DYSA01000144.1 GCA_020726425.1 Fibrobacter succinogenes
CTGAAAAAGAACCCCAATATCATGGATGCGATCGCACCGAAAAAGGGTGGGAGCAGCAGTTCAAAAGCAATTAAGAATGACAAAGATGTGATCAAAGTTTGTGTGGTGACGTGGGGTGGATACGCGGGCGGTCAGTATTTCAACAACGGTTTTAAGGCATCGAAAGAGTCACAGTTCTACAAAGATTACGGGATTCTTGTAGAGTTTAAAGTGATTGACGACTTTAACGCTTCGCGAGCGGCGTGGAAAGCGGGCGAAGTGGATCTTCTCTGGATCACCGCCGATGCGTTTCCGACGGAAGCGAACAATCTCAAAGAGTTCAATCCCAAAATCCTTTTCCAGTCTGACTGGTCGCGCGGTGGCGATGCGATCGTTGTTCGTCCGGGAATCAACAGTGTCGATGACCTTCGCGGGAAAAAAGTTGCCGTGGCGTTCGGAACACCTTCGCATACTTTCCTCTTGTGGATGCTCAAAGCGGGCAACATGACCACGAAAGATCTCGAAGTGGTTGAAGTTCCTTCGGCAATTGATGCGGCGGCGATGTTCAAATCTGGTCGCGTTGATGGTGCCGTTGTCTGGAGCCCTGATGATGAAGATTGTGTGAGTTCTGTCAACGGTGCTCGCGTTCTGAAATCAACCAAAGAAGCGACAAATATTATCGCCGACGTGTTCTACGCAAAAGAAGAGTATATCACTCAGAACAAAGAAAAATTGCAGAAGTTCATCGAAGGATGGATAAAAGGTGCGGCGGAGATCAACAGTTCTGCGGAAGCAAAAGCGAAAGCGGCAAAAATTCTCTCCGAAGGTTTGAACATGGACGAAGCGTTCTGTTCAAAAGCGATTGAAAATGTTCGCCTCTGTACCTACGGCGACAATCTCAATTTCTTTGGGTTGAACAACGATTACGCTGGTGTAACGGGAGAGAATCTCTACAACACCATGAGCGATGCCTATACTACCGAAGGCCTTGTGACCGGAACAACTCCGGCATGGAGAACGATCACTGATCCTTCGCTTCTCCGTTCACTTTCCCTTACCGGTACGGAACACGATGCTGAAGCGTCGAAAACCTTTGCCGCTCCAACTCAGTCAGACAATACTGCTGAAGCATTTGCGACTAAGAGTGTGACGATCAATTTCGAAGTGGGATCTTCGGATCTGAACCAAACGACTCAGTACATTATCGATCAGGAAGTCGCAAAAACACTTCAGGCGTTCGGGAATGTTCGCGTTCGTATCGAAGGAAACACGGATAACACCGGCGATCGCAACAAAAACAAGGAACTTTCCCGCGATCGTGCTCAGGCCGTGGCGGACTATCTTGTTTCTCAGTACAAGTTCGACCGGAACCGTTTCGTGATCGTGGGCAACGGGCCGGATAAACCTTCCGCAGACAACAGCACTAGCGGTGGTCGTTCTAAAAACCGCCGCACCGATGTTATGCTTCTCGAATCAAAATAAAAAACAACGACAAAACGATTAAACGACAAAGTCTCTTATCTTTTCGTTTAATCGTTTAATCGTTTAATCGTTTTAGCATTACTGTTAAGGGAGTCACGATGAAATCATTCCCATTTTTTGCCCTTCGAGGAACACTGAATAAGCCGACGGCCCGAACAATTGGGATCGTCGGTTTCTTTATTTTGCTGGGATTCTGGTCGCTGATCACCCATCTTGAACTGATCCCCAAAACGCTGCTTCCGTCGCCATGGGCAGTGCTTGGATCATTCAAAGAACTTCACTTTGAAGATGAACTTGTTCGGGCTACCGCCTACTCAATCCGTCTGAATGTTCTGGGGTATCTCGAAGCGATTGCTTTTGCGATTCCTGCGGGATTCATGATCGGGCTCATTCCCGGCGTGCGCGCTCTGTTTATTCGCTATATCGAAGCACTTCGGTTTGTGCCTCTTGCAGCGGCAACGGGACTGTTCATCGCCTGGTTCGGAATCGGCGACACGATGAAAATTAATTTCCTCGCCGTGAGTATTATCGTCTACCTTCTTCCGGTAGTTATTCAGCGAATTGACGAAGTTGATGATGTCTATTTACAGACTGCTCACACTCTTGGCGCATCGTCCTGGCAGAAAATCAAATCAGTCTTTGCTCCGGCTGTTTTTTCCCGGATCATTGACGATACTCGCGTTCTTGTGGCGATCTCATGGACCTATATCACCATCGCAGAAACCTTGAACATGACCGGCGGAATCGGAGCACTGGCGTATCAGTGTGCGCGAAAAAGTCGTATCGACAAAGTGTTCGCCGTGCTGGTTCTCATTGTGGTGATCGGATTTGTTCAGGATAGACTCTTTAAGATTCTGGACAAAGTTCTCTTTCCCCACAAGTACAACGAAGAGGGAGGCAAAAAATGAGTATCGATATTTCAAAGAATGTTCATTTTGAAAACACCGAACTGCCGGATATTATCGATCTGAAAAATATCTCCCAGTCCTACGATGGTGGAAAAAACTGGATTCTCAAGGATCTTAATCTTCTCATTGAAGATAAACCGAATGCGGGACAGTTCGTGGCGATTCTCGGAGCTTCCGGCTGTGGGAAAAGTACGATTCTGCGCTACATTTGTGGGCTTCAAGAACCGACCGCCGGCGAAGTTCTGATCCACGGAAAACCGCGCACCGATGAGAATCGAATCGGCATGGTGTTCCAGAGATACTCTTCGTTTCCCTGGCTCACGGTTCTGGAAAACGTGGCTCTTGGATTGACCTACAAGGGTATCAATAAAAAGGAGCGCACCGAAAAAGCGATGGAGATGATCAAACTGGTGGGTCTTGAAGGGCACGAAAACAAGTACGCTCGCTACCCGTCGCTTTCTGGCGGTCAGTTGCAGCGAGTTGCCATTGCTCGCAATCTTGTTTCAACGCCGGATATTCTTCTCATGGATGAACCGTTTGGGGCACTGGATCTGAACACGCGACTTCGCATGCAGGATCTTCTCTGTGAACTTTGGTCGAAGCTCGAAACCACGATTCTCTTTGTCACTCACGACATCAGCGAAGCGGTCTATCTCGCCGATGAAGTGCATCTTATGAGTGCGAATCCCGGCCGGATCGTGGATCGCGTGCCCATCGTGAACCTTCCCGATCTCCGCACCCGTGAAATCAAACGATCGCGGGAGTTTACTGATCTGGTGTTCCAGATCGAAGATCGCATGGTGGATATTGAATGCGCAATGGCGAATCGAATTGTAGAAACTATCGTGGCGTAATTGTTCTGATTCGAATGAAATAAACCGCAGTGCGAGATTCGTATCGCGGTTTTTTTATGGTTGTTTCAGTTTGACGGCGAACTTTTTCACCTCGTCCGATTTCACTACAAAGGAACACTCTTCGAACTTTGGCGCCCGGGCTTTGGGATACACATTATTGGTAACTCCGTACGCTTCTTTGGGCAAACCGAACATTCCCGAGTCCATTTTTTTTATTCACATTTCGGTCGTGAAGCACCGACATTGCGTATGTTCCGGCGGGGATGTTTGCAAAGGTCACCGTTTCAGATCCATTGGGTTTTGCGATCGAAGTGTCGCGAATCCCGAAGGAAGAACTCGAAGGAAATCCTTCAGCTTTGTCGAACAGAACGACGCGCAGAAAACCATCGTTGTGGGTGATTCCGGAGATGTTTATGGTGATTGTTCCAGCTAAACCGGTTGATATAAGAAGCAGTAAAAACATATAAAAAGTAGGAGTTTTCATAGATTTCCTCATCTCAAGCCATTGAAATATGCAGTTACATTTCAATATACATCAGAAGAAACCGGAACATTTTACCTGAGAATCAATTATATCTAACCCGGACGAGCCGGAACCAAAAGGTAATAAATCCAAAATCTGTGGTATAATTGATAGTCCCTTCAAGGAGGCTGTCATGGAAAATATATCAGTACATTATTCATCTCAGATATCTGGAACTCTCGGCTGTTTCGATCGCGTGATTCTTACCGGATTACTTTCCGAACGGTTCCGAGAGTGAACTCGGCATCGACAAGAGATGTTCCACATTTCGAACAGAAGTTACTTTTCAAATCCGTTATTTTGGTTACGGGGAAATGTTGGAACAAGAGTATATCCTGTATGTCCGTGTTGACCACCAGTGGAGCGATCGCTCTTTCCACGAAGACTTTTTGATTTACGAGTAATATCTGAAGAAGGTGGAAGGGAAGAGTTTTTACTGTTCTTTTTGTGTGACAAGCGTTCAATCTCTTTCAAAAGGAGCTCTACTTTGTCCGTCAGCTGGGCAATGGTTTCGGAATCATTTTTTCGCTGATCAAGGAGCTCTTGCTGTTCTTCTATTGTCATCATCCACTGAAAGTATATCATTACTACAAAAAAGCAGCCCCTTGCCGCATACCTGAGTAGTTACTCCGGCGGGAATTTCTCTCCTTTCCGCTCAACTTTTCATGTTCCCACAAAAATTCCTTCGCCCCGATTCGATAAGCTCCGGCACTGGATCGATTTTCTCTCTCCCGGCGAGAAAACTCTGCTCTTCCCAAAAAAGAGATAGAATGATCTCGCTCATCCACCGCAACAAACAGATGCGTCATCCTAAAAATGAAAATGCTCGCCATTGAGACGAGCATTTGCGCTGAACCACAAACTGAAATCAGCTTACCATTTCGTTTGGATTGTATAGTTCAATTTCGCAGAACCATCGGCGGAAACGGGAACATCAAAGGCGATCAGTGTCGCATTGAGCGTGCGATAGGTCGGCGCATTTGAAATTTTCCACTCACCGTAAACAGGAACCGTTACTTCGACGGTGACTGACTCCTTTTTGTGGTTGCGAATTTCCACTTCGTAGGAACTTTTTGAACTTCGACTGGTGATCGTTTCATAGGTCAATTGACGACTCTCTGCTTTGATATCGAACGCATCACCGGTTTTGAGAGAAATCTCTTCGTTTACCGGCGTATGTTTCACCCGATCTTCACCGACGAATACCGAACTTCCATCGCTATCTTTTTTGTAAAGACGAATCACTCCCGCGGGAATGGGCATGTCAATGGAGTTGTCTTTGCCCGTTTTGAACGCAATTTCCACATTTACTGGATGATCACTTTTTCCTTCGCGGGAACCATAGTAGTCATTACCCGCAGTCACTCGATATTTTTTCTGCGCCTTGATCCCTTCGGCAGTGAGAAGACTCAACTGTTTCACCTGATTTTCGCGAACGGTGATTGGTCGGGGAAAGGTGTACAGATGATATTCGAAGAACTCTTTTTCCTGAACCGGCGCCGCATCGTACTCCATAGAAGCTTTCATCATGGCGCGAGGTGCCATGCCGCCATAGCCGTTGTTTTGAACGGTGTTGACATCGCCAGCAACGAGTTTGAGAGTTGCATCGGTAAATGCGGTTCCCGCATTGTTGGTCAGTGTCACCCATCCGGTGATCGAAGCTGACTTGTCATCTTCGGCGAGGTTGAGTACATAGTCGGCGCTCCACCCGATTCCTCCGGTGAGATAACTGAGAGAAAGATCTTTCGATCCACTTTTCGCACTGTTCACAAGCCAGTTCATTGTCGGTTTTGAATAGAGATTTCCCGGAAGTTCAGGAAGAACGACGCGGCCGGGCAGTCTCAGAAGAATTTTCCCATCCATTTGAAATACCGGTTCGCCGTTATTCGCGAGAAGTGTTGCTGTTTTGGATTCACTTTTGCCGGTGTAGTGATTTTCCTGAATAATCGTCACCTCTTTGCCCACATATTTATCCATGAGTTTCTGTTGGGAGATAAGATCATATTCATAGTTTTGTTCGAGAATTGAAACTCCTTTGGCAGATTCGACAATCACCGTTTGGGGCATCACCTGTGAAGCGATATCGCTGTAGCGCAGTGAAGACACTCCCGCGGGAAGATCTACGGATCGGGTCTGGCTGACAAGAGCGCGATTGCTGTTGTAAACGGTGAGGTTGAGTGATTTTTGGTTTTCCGCCGTGGAAGTAACTTCGGTGGCAGAGATAATCGATGCGGCTGCCATAAGAATTGCGCTGGTCTGTTTCATAAAGACTCCTCGTTGTTATTTTCAAACACATTGCTCAATAGAGTACAATAGAAGGTTCGGAAAAATCAATTGTGGCAGGATAAAAGAGAGATAAAAGAGAGAGAAAGTGTGGTCGGAACAGTGAGATTCCGTTGCTTTGCGGGGCAATGGATAGGGAAGAAAGAATATGTTACTACTTAAATGGTATTGTTAAAGCTGCGAATTTGGTTACTACTCAGGTACCACGAAAAAACCTTTGTTTTGTAAGTGATTGATAT
>DYSA01000766.1 GCA_020726425.1 Fibrobacter succinogenes
ATAGCCACGCTAAATGGTATCCACGAATAAGAACCAATTCAGTAATCAGATTCTATTAAAACGGAACTTCCGACCGAAACTCTAACCGTTCGCCGGTCTCGGGATGATTAAACGACAGATAGGCCGCGTGCAGTTTCATCGAAACGTAATCGGTGCCTGTGCCGTAGAGACAATCACCCACAATGGGAAAGCCCAACCCTTTGGGGTGAGATGAATGAAGTCTCAGTTGATGGGTGCGGCCAGTGATTGGGAAAAAGTGAATCCGCGTGCGACCATTTTCGACAGATAACCGTTTCCACTCTGTCACGCCGATCTTACCAAACTCTTCGTCGTAGATCTGATAGGGACGATTGTCCACATCAAGGCGAAAGGGAAGTTCAATTCGTCCAGACTCCTCTTCCACTACCCCATCGACAATTGCCACGTACTCTTTATCAACAACCCGCGCTTCGAACTGGCGTGAAATCGCTCGGTGAGCATCCGCAGTGCGAGCCATAACGAGTAGTCCCGAAGTCTCCATATCCAAGCGATGAATAGAAGGTTGGGCGATCGCATCGGGGAATAGTTCTCTGAAACGACTCGCCGCACAGTCTGCTTTCTCCGGCCCGCGCCCGGGAACTGACAACATTCCTCCCGGTTTGCGAATCACCGCAAAGGTTTCAAATTTCGCTACAACTTCGATGGTTTCATTGATCATTTTCTACTCCGCAAAAGATTGGATTCTCGCGGGGTAATATAGTATCGGGGGGAATCATTATATGAACAGTGAAACAACCAGTAAAGAAATCGTGCGGTACACTGTTGTATCTCTAGTATAGCAGCGGCATGAACGAGTATGATTCTGCTCTTTGAGCTTGTCGAAGGGCGATCTGTTAAAGCCGGTTCGACAAGTTCACCGACCATTCACGAAATTCAATTCGTTTACACCGGAGCAATAAACCGATCTAATGGCCTCTTTAAAAATAATAGTCTACATTTGAAATTTCCTCCTTTAAAGATTGAAAGAGAATACTTACTTTTTCCCGATTGCCCAGTTTAGGCAGTAGTCTAACTTGGGT
>DYSA01000145.1 GCA_020726425.1 Fibrobacter succinogenes
GCTGGAGCCTCGAACGTGGCATTCCAAGCGAGGACGCTTGGAACGAGTTCTGGAGCAAACTTTAGATTAGGAAACCACCTGAGTAGTTACCTTTAGGGTAATCTGAGGATAAAAAAATGAACTGCAAAAGATGCAATTCATCAGATTTAATGTTTGATTGACAAACAGAGAAAAAAGAGAGCGGGTAGTGAGACTCGAACTCACAACAACCACCTTGGAAGGGTGGGACTCTAGCCATTGAGTTATACCCGCGAAATGGAGCCTGTTGAGGGAGTCCAACCCCCGACCTACTGATTACAAGTCAGTTGCTCTAGCAGCTGAGCTAAACAGGCAATCAAAATGGTCGGAGAGGCAGGATTTGAACCCGCGACATTCTGGTCCCAAACCAGACGCGCTACCAGGCTGCGCTACTCTCCGACTTATTTCGCGCTTAATATAATTTTCTGTTTTCGCTAACACAAGTAAATGTAGTTGTTTGAACAACTTTTTTTTCAAATCCTGTCAAAATCACTGCAAAATCGGTGTGTATTCAGCAATTTCACTCAAATTCCTTTCGAATACTGTGAGTTGTGAACCGCCCCCACAGTTTTCATTAGTTCATCGACTGAACCAAAATCGCGGTGAATCACTCGCTTCCAACTATCAATAATGTTCTGAACTTCCGTTTTTTCTCTTTTGAAAGAGTTCAAATTTCTCAGATCAATACAAAAAGAGCCAAACTGATCGCGAACATCGCTAACAATTTGTGGGTTACAATAGATTTGTTCATGGTAGATAGCATTGATTTTCCCCGGTTGCTTTTCGAGAATCAATCGCTTCCCTTTTTCACTGGTGATCGAACTGAGGCGCGAACAGTGAGCAATACAATGGAGATCCATCTCCGTTTTGCCACAATTTTCAACTTGCAGAAAAAGACACTGGCGACTTGTCATCAGAACCATTGGATGGAAAACAGAATAGAAAAGTTGGAATCCATCGGGCTTGTGAATCGGTAACAGCTGCGATTTACTCAACTCATTGGATATAAACGCGCCTTCACAACCGAACTCGGTTTTAAGACAGGTCAAGGTCTGAGAGTTGGTCACATTGAACTGCGGCCCGGCGATCCACGGAATATTGTTTCGGTAGGATTCAAAAGCGATACCACTATTATTTGTCACGATTCGAACGGGCGAAAGGGTAGTCAGAAGTTTCAGTGCCGATTCGAAATCTTCGCCGATGAGTATCGAGGGAAACCAAGGGATTAACTTTTCGTGAGCGGCAAAGATCGCTACCAGTTCATCGAACTGATCACCGATCGAATTGGGAAGTTCGAAACAGATCTGAGCATCTTCATTTTTAAGCAGATCAATTTCATCCACCGAAGAGATACATATCATTATCGATGACTCTATCGATTCTCCAAATGTGCGGTGAGGTTTGGGGAATTCAACCGGAGGAATTGATGAACGCCCACGATTCAACTGAATTTCAATGTTCTTTCGCAGTGCGGCCAGATCCTTAAACGGAAGTGAGAGGTTGTGTTCAAGACCAGCGCAATCAATCAGCGTTAACTGATATTCTCCTCCATTCAACGATTTCCACTGCTGGCGAAGAAGTTTTTCAGTGATCTGCTTGTCCGGATTGTCTGAAGCAAAGAGCACCGAATCAGAATGAACTGCGAATTGAAGATCGGGAGTAATTGCCGAAATGGTTAGCGGTTTCCCCAATTCTCCGCGAACTTCCAACGTGAGCGATCCTTTTTCCAGCGAAACAGAATCAATTTTAGCTTGAACATCTTCGATTACATTCGTCCGCACGGCGTAGATTGCATCTTTGGCTGTTTGAAGAGAACTCAAACCTTGTTCAGAGTGAAGTTTTGCTGCGGAATTGTCCATGGGATTTGCACTGTAAAACTCTTTGCCCAGCTTTCCGGTCAGAAATGCGGTGGAAAAATCGCGATTGAACACAGTAGCCAGAGGTTCACTTGAAGTGAGTACCGGCAGGTTTTTCCGAATGCGATCAAACTGATTACTCCACTCATTAACCACCGTGAAAACATAGTGAAACTTCTTAATTCGCCCTTCGATTTTGTAAGAATCAACGCCCATTTCCACCAGTTTTTCAACATCAGAAAATGCGCAGTTGTCCTTTAAATTAAGTGGGTAGTTTGAACCAGTAGCAGTTGTTTCGTAGCGATCGCGGCAGGGTTGGCTACAGCGTCCGCGATTCCCCGAGTTACCACTCTGTACCGAACTGATAAAACACTGGCCGGAGAATGAGATACAGTTCGATCCATGAACGAACACTTCAGTCTCCATTGAACGGGCGTGACTTTCCGCGGTAAGCTGGCGAATCTCTTCGAAATTGAGTTCCCGCGAAAGATTTACCCGCGTGGCGCCGAGTTTCTGAAGAAATCCCAATTGTCCTCGGTTGTGAGTCGTGGTCTGGGTCGAAGCGTGAACATTCAGCGTGGGAAATTTTGTTTTGAGAAGATAAAACAGACCGATATCCTGAACAATCACCGCATCGATTGAAGTATTCACCAGTTTGTTTAATAGCGTGACGAGGGCGGGAAATTCGCTTTCGGTGATCAGAATGTTCAGAGTGAGAAAAAGTTGCGCCCCCTGTGAATGGACGAAACGGAGGATTCCCGGAAGCATATCGATGGTGATATTTTCCGCGCGATTGCGGGCATTAAATCGATCAAGTCCACAGTAGACCGCGTTCGCTCCGGCCAACACTGCCGCTTTTATTGAATCGATATCACCGCCGGGAGCAAGCAGTTCGAGCTGTTTCATTTCTGTTCCTTTCCAAACCTTTATAGCGCATAATCATGTGATGATTTTTGAGGCTGACGGTAAGCCTCGGAGAACCGGCACGCCCAAGAACATCCGCCCACATTGCAATGTTTTTCTCGTTTGCGCGGAAAGATATATAGAAACCGCGCACCCTACAACGAGACAATCCCCTACTCTTCCACCGCGACCAACCGGAGTGATTCAAGATGAATTTCACTCTCCCGAATCGCTTGCACCAGCGCAGATTTTTCTTCGAGTAGCCGAACGCGATCGCGGTTTGCATTATCCCCGCCGATGAGATTGACTCTGGATACTTCCGAATCATAGACCTGTTCGATCTGACCGAGCGCAGTTTCAATACGCGAAGCACGTTTTTCTTCGAGAAGAGTCTCCCCCGCCGTGATTAGATCGGAGACCGTTTCGTGCCACTGATCGAGCAACTCTTCCGGATCGCCGTGCTCAAGAGTTCTCCCCCACTCCAGTGATTCACCGAACAACTCTTCCACGCGATCGCCATACTCGTCAAAGAGAATTTTTTCTACCGACAGGGGCAGAAATTTTTCCGGCGATACGGAATGACTTCGCCCGGGAACGATCGTCCAGATCTGTTCGCACAGAACACCCTCTTCGCCCTGACCAGGAAGCCGAATCGCGGTGAACTTTCCCGATTCACTGCTCAACAGAAGATCAATTGCCCCCACAACCATGGGGTGATCCGGCGTGATAAACAGCGCATCTTCCCGGGCGAGAGCGATCTCGCGACTGAATGTGGCGGTACATCCGTCCTCTTCGGAACCAAGGGGAACGGGGAACGAATGATCGGTAATATTTTCAAAATTGAGATGGATTAGTTCCGGCCCAAGCTCTTCGATCTCCACACCAAAATGGGTGAGAATCATCTCGATTGGCTGATCAAACCCACTCTCTTCGGACTCATTGACCAGAGAGATCAGCTTTTCGCCGTTGCCGCGATCATCGCCGGAGAGTTCCAACAGCCGATGACGGCCCTGCTCCACCGCTGTGATTAGTTCGCCACAGAACTGGTGAGTCTCTTCGATAACAGCGTTCCAATCGTGTGAATCGGGATTTGCCGCCAACGCACGATCGAGGAATTTCTGCGAAGCGCGAAATCCGCCGGGAACGGTGGCACAAAAAGCGTTCATTCCTTCGTGATACCACCGTGCCAACCTTTCCTGAACGTGGCCAACCACAAAGGGAACCACAATCGAGACCGGCGAAGTTCGGCCGATTCGATCGACGCGACCGATCCGCTGCTCCAGCAGTTCAGGATCTGACGGAAGATCGATAAGAACAAGGTGATGAGCGAACTGGAAATTGCGTCCTTCGCACCCGATCTGTGTAGAAAGCAAGCATTCCGCACCTTCAGGATCGGCGAACCACGCCACACTTCGGTCGAGCTGAAGGATGGTCATACTTTCGTGGAACAGGGCGATTCGGCGCGAACTGTTTTCGGTGAGTGTGCGATTCAGTTTCTCCATAGCCGCCTTGTCGCTACAGATAATCACCACCTTGTTCTCTTTCTGCTCTTTCAAAAACCGATCGAGCCACTCTCCCACCGGATCTGTTCCCGACTGAAGAGCTACCAGATGCACCTGTCGATCACCGCCGGGAGCGACCACGGATCGACTGTGCCGAAAGAGTGCCCGACCAATTCCGCAGATGTCACTGAGAAGAGCCACTATTTCATTTCGCTCTGCAAGAGTTCGATGGGAAGGTTCTGTCCAATTCGGTTTCGAAGGAAATCGCACTTGCAAAAAGGCTCTCTGGGATTGATTCAACTCTTCGCCGGCGAGAATCGAGTCCGCCAGTTCCGACACGGTTTTGTAGAGCGTCTGTTCTTCGGTGAATGTTTCGAAACTGCGGAACTTCTCCGGCTCCAGAAGATTGAGCAAGAGGAAAAAACTTTCCGGAGAAAGCGCATCCGGCGTGGCACTGAGAAGCAGAAGATCCGGCGTTGCTACAGCAAGTGCGGTGATTCGTCCAAAGGCGGGATTGCTCTGTTCAAGGTGATGCGCTTCGTCCACGATCATCACATCCCACTGATTTTGCGCCACGGTTTTTGCAAAGACCGAATCATCCGCCAACTGATCAACCGATACCAATAGCAGCGGAATCGCATCGAGAGCAGTGCAGTCAAAAGAGATGAACGACTCCACGAGTTCGCTGTCGGCGATGCGAATGGTGAGTGAAAATTTTCGATACAACTCAACAAACCACTGATACATCAATGCCACCGGAGTGACGATAAGAACCCGACTGATCTCTCCGGTGACAAGGAGTTTGTGAATCGCCAGAGCAGACTCGATTGTCTTCCCCAAACCCACTTCATCGGCAAGAAAAAACCGCCGCCCGCGAGCGCGAGTGATCGTCGAAGCCACGGCGAACTGATGGGGCATGAGATCGATCTTTCCCCCCATAAATCCGCGCACCGGTGAGGATTCTGATTCACTGCGGAGAGTCAGAGCGGTGGCACGAATAGCGTACTCTTCCGGCGAAGAGCTGTGTGAAGAGAGAATATCTTCCGGTGATCCTCCGCCGATCTGATCGACAATATCTTTTTCGGAAATAGTTATTCCATCACTGGTTCTATAGGAACAGAGTTCTGTGGCAAAGCACTCGGCGATTTCAACCGCAATGCCGCTCTCGAGAATTACGCGATTTCCCGAACGAAAGAGTTTGCGTTTGATTGGCGCTTCTTGTGAAGAGTACATCCGCGTTTCAGTGGCAAAGCCAATCTCGATCCGCTTGTTCTGAACCGCCACAACTGTTCCTAAACCGAGTTCCGGCTCCGCACTTGACACCACCAACTGACCAATCGACCATTTCATAGACTCTCCATTCTCAGATTATCAGAAAAGTATATCCTGTTCAATCACCTTTCCACGATTGAATACAGCAAAATTGTGATTGAACAGATTCTCGTTCCCGATCAGGCCGGAATGAATAGCCTCGGCGAAGAACAAGCCCCATGAGCAAATGCTCATCGCTTCCCCAAGAGAGAAATGGATCGTGCACAAACGTGCATCGCTTCCCCAAGAGAGAAATGGATCGTGCACAAACGTGCATCGCTTCCCTTCAGATAAAAGAATTCGGCGTATCGGCCTTGAATTCAGCGAATACGGTGAATTCTGGGTCGGACGAGGACAGGATGATCTCAGAATACTAGCCCACACACAAGAGCAATGCTGTAGCTCTTATTCATTCCCATCGATATATCGACGGGCTAATATTACTTCGCGGAGCAAATATGATACTCTTCAGAATAAACGACTAAATGATTAAATGACTAAACGCAACTGAAATACGTTTTGTCATTTCGTCGTTTAATCGTTTAGACAGGTCTCAGATTTGAACCGCGAAGTAATAAAGTGACAAAAAACGACCCTTTGCGGCGGACAAGCGAGAGGCAATCAGTGGGCGTGTTCGCGTGAAGGATGTGGAGGGGCCGATAGGCGTGCGGT
>DYSA01000146.1:0-4359 GCA_020726425.1 Fibrobacter succinogenes
ACTGCACAAAGTGCCTCTTTTACGGGGCGAAGTCCCCGTCAAAGCGTAGTATCTTGTGGCTGTGCAAGAATTGTTTGATCAAAGAGATTTCGATTCTTCTCGTTAAGAGAAATTAGCCGAATAAGTCGCAGAGAATCGTAATTTACTGCGCCATTACAGATTTCAAAAACCGGTTTGAGAAGTTCGGTACCACAAGTTCTGAACGCCGCAAGAACTTCCTCGATGCGTTCATCGCTGAGAGAGGTCATCTCGGTGGGAATTGACCGATTCAAAATGCCACCATCGTTTAGAAACTCTTCGAAATATGAAATAGCCGTCTTGATCTGAACATTCAAATTTCGTGCGATCTCTTGAAAACTCTCTCCCTTTTCAAAGAGTTCAACCGCTTGAATAATCTTGCTGTTCAATAGAGAAACCTTTGGAATCGCCACTTGCTTAGACGTTTCATAAGGCGCAGAAGGTGAACGGTGAATTGAATGCTCCGTGCAGTACTTTGCAATAATCGCCACTGTTTCAGCGCCATAGCGATCGATCTTTGCCTGTCCAATTCCATAGATTTTTGTCAGTTCAAAATTGGAAAGTGGATAGTTCTGACTCAACTCAACCAACGTTTTATCGGAATAAACCACATACGGAGGAACATTCTGCGCGTCGGCCCACGCTTTTCGTTGGGTTCGCAAAATCTGAAAGAGTTCTTCATCGTAGGATGTTTCTGATTTCGGAACCGGACGACTCTCTGATTTCAATTCTGATTTTCTCGGTTCACTCAATCGTCCCCAAAACTTCTCCTGTGATGTTAAAACAGGCAAAGCATTTGATCCTAAGTGCAAACCACCAAACTCCATATCGTGAATTAATAATTTCTTGTGAATCATCTGTCGTGTGATGTATTGCCACTGCGATTTGGTATACTCTTTTCCGATATCGTAGGTCGAAAGCCTGTTGTGTCCCAACTCTTCGATCTTGTGGCTTTTGGATCCGCGCAAAATATCGATTATGTGATTCGCCCCGAACCGTTCACCAGAACGCTTGACACAGGACATAAATTTTTGAGCGCCAATGGTGAGGTCAACTTTTTCCTGTGCATCGGCAAGACATGAGGAGCAAGATCCGCAGTTTTCATGGCGCAGTTCGCCGAAATAGCGAAGAAGTTCAATTCGTTTGCACTCATCGGTCTCGGCGAATCGCACTAATTGCTGCAACATACGCGAAGAGTTTGACCGCTCCGGTTCCTCTTTTTGTTTAATAAAGTACTGAATTTTCTGCGTATCCCCATGGGAATAGAGCAAAAAACATTCAGAGTTCAGTCCATCGCGGCCAGCGCGCCCAATCTCCTGATAGTAGCTTTCTATATTTTTGGGAAGATCAAAATGAATCACGAACCGCACGTTGGGCTTGTTGATTCCCATACCAAACGCCACCGTAGCGACAATAATTTGAACATCATCCTTGATAAACAGTTCTTGATTCATTGCGCGATCACCATCGTTCAATCCCGCGTGATATGGTTTTGCTGACACACCATTTCGCTGAAGAACAAGAGTCAATTCATCGACCTGTTTTTTAGAAAAACAGTAGATAATTCCAGACTGTTGAGGAAATTTATTGATCACTTCGAATACCTGAAGAATCGGATCTTTTTTCGGAAGCACGTGGATGAACAGATTTGATCGATCAAAGCTCGACACAAAAAGCTGTTTCGGTGAAATATTGAGCTGATTTTGAATATCTGCGCGCACCTGTTCCGTGGCAGTAGCAGTTAGCGCAAGAGTAATTGCGTGAGGAAATCGGTTTTTAAATTCCAGAAGTTTGCGATACTCTGGCCGGAAATCATGGCCCCAATCGGATATGCAGTGCGCTTCATCAATGGTGATACAATCGACTCTAATCTGCGATAAAAGGTTTTGAATTCGATCAATAAAGAGTGTTTCAGGCGCTAGATACAACATTTTCACTCGCCCCGAGTAGAGCCGATTCACATTTGATTCATACTCATCCCGTGAGAGTGAACTATTCAAAAAAAGTGCGTCAATATTGAGCTGCTGAAGTTGCTGCACCTGATCTTTCATGAGCGAAATTAGTGGAGAGATCACCACCGTGAGACCGGGGAAAATCAGTGCGGGGATTTGATAACAGAGAGATTTCCCACCACCAGTTGGCATAATTGCCAGTGTATCTCGACCAGACAAAACACTCTGAATAATTGCTTCCTGATCAAGGCGGAAAGCTTGGTAACCAAAAACAGTCATGAGAATTTGCTGTGCTTGAGTGATCATTTCCTCGAACTCCTGTTGTACAAAACTGTTGATTTTCATTTGAGTGTAAAATGATCATTTCCCAGAAGAGAGGGGGAACAAATGTTCCAATGCTGTAGCGCTTATTTGATCCGACCATGTTTCCACGGATTAAAATCCGAGGCTAATAACAAATTTGATCCTACCGGATCAGATTCGAGTCCATCCGGAGGATGTAATTCAATATTAGACAGTCGATTCATCGACTGTAATCAATAAGCGCTACAGCATTGAACAAATGTTCCCCCTCAATCGTTATGCTCCTTTTTTCATTTTCCGTTTGCGAATTCCTCGCCGCGTGAGAATGATCATTCCCAAAAGGAACAAAATGAACGGCCAAATTTCAGCCAGTGAAACCGTGAGATTGAGCAATCCGTTCCATCCATTGATCACCGAAGCGAGAATCCGGGAAAAGAAATTTTCCCTCTGAGCCAGAGGAACCGAGTGCGGTTCGTAAAAGGTTACGGTCAGAGTTGAAAAAGAGACTTGGCTTTGGAGATAGTTCAACCGTCCTTGCATCGATTCAATCTCTGAACGAACTTCGCCAATTTTCTGTTCAATCTCAAGGATTTCACTGATTTTTTTTGCTCGCGCGAGAATAGCGATGTAGCGAAGTTCTACCTCTTTTTTCGCTTTCATCCGCGCAGTCACATCGGCAAACTCCTCGCCCACATCCTGAACAAAAATCGTTCGTTCATCAAAACTGGTGGCAGATCGGGAAACGGTTTCCACCAACGAATCAAAGTGAATCGATGGCACGCGAATTTCAATGATACAGCGCATTTGACCATAACTGTGGTCTTCATTTTCAGAACTAATGTATCCACCAAATTTGGGAATCACCGCGATGATCTCTTTTTTTGCAGTAGAAAATGATTTCACCGGAAACGCGAGTCTTCCCGTTTTAATCAGCATGCGAACTGGAGATGGTACGGCCTGCTGTCCCACTGATGAAACATCCTGAGTAGCCTCATGTTCAGAAGAAACAGCGCGTTTTTCTTCTTTTGTCAGAGCTTCGCCACCGCCCACAACCCCATCGGTCATCGTTGCTTCGGCAGGAGCGTACATATCTGCGGCGAATTCACTTTTTTTGCAAGAAACAAACATCAAAAGAAACAGAACAATCCAAAATTTCACTCTCATACAAACTCCCTTTAAAAAAAATCCCTTATCGAAAATTGTCGACAAGGGATTTTAAAATTCATGTTGATACTTAATCGTTTTACTTCTTCGCCGGCTCTTCAGGAGCAACCGTTTTAGACAATCCAAGAAGTTCTACATCAAAAATAAGCGCAGAAAATGGGGGAATATCGCGACCTGCACCCTGCTCGCCGTAAGCCAAGTTCTGAGGGATATAGAATTTGAAGTGACCACCGGTTTTCATAAGCTGAAGACCTTCGATCCAGCCGGGAATTACGCGATTTACACCAAAAGTTGCTGGTTCGCCGCGTTTGTATGAACTGTCAAACTCTTTGCCATCAATTGTTGTTCCGCTATAATGAACGGTAATTTCATCTTCAATAGCAGGAGAATCGCCAACACCAATGAGTTCAAATCCCGTTGAATCTTTGAGGATTTCATACTGAAGACCACTGGCAGTAGTTTTTACTTCAGGGCGTTTAGCATTTTCTGCAAGGAATTTTTCTCCTGCAACCTTTATAATTTGATTCAATGAATCTTTTTTCGCTGCATCTTTTGCACGAACTGCGGCAATCGTTTTTTCAATTGCTTCTTTGCCCTGTTCAGGAGTAAGTTTTGTGTCGCGTCCAACAATGGTCGCTTCGAATCCCGCAAAGAATGCCTGAAGAGTCAGTTCATCTTTAAACTGCATGATCGAATTTGCCATGTCAAGTCCTGCTGCGTAACTGAACTTTTCTTTATCAGTCGTAACCGTAACCTTTGAAAGATCAACTTTCATTGGTTTTGGTTCCGCTTTTTTCGGTTCCGCTTTAACCACTGGTTTTGCTTCAGCTTTTTTCGGTTCAGCTTTTTTCGATTCAGCTTTTACCGCTTTTTTGGCTTCAGCTTTCGGCTGCGACGCTTCTTCAAGAGTTATTTCATTTGT
>DYSA01000146.1:4459-6235 GCA_020726425.1 Fibrobacter succinogenes
CTTTTTTGGCTTCAGCTTTCGGCTGCGACGCTTCTTCAAGAGTTATTTCATTTGTAGGAGTTGCAACTGCCGTTTCACCAGCCATAACAGCGGTGGCAATCATACTGGCAGCAAGGAGAGTAAGATGTTTTTTCATAAATCGATCCTTTCAAAAAAGACTGATACAGTTAAATTGTATTTACGGGATTAAAGATAGCTTATGCACACAGAAACGGTAATATTCCATTCTAACAATCTTTCGAGTGAAAAGATTGGTTCCCTTCGTTGAAAAAGAGCGTGGAAAAAACTATTTTCCGACCATAAAAGTAAACATAAGGAGCGCGTTGTGGGAAATAGTTTTGGAAAACTCTATACCGTTACCGGCTTTGGTGAATCGCACAGCCCCGCTGTCGGTGCCGTTATCGATGGATGTCCTGCGGGAATTCCATTGTCAGAACTTGATATACAGCCTCAGTTGACCCGTCGTCGTCCCGGGCAAAATAAATATACCACACCTCGCAACGAAGCTGATTCGGTTCGTATCGTTTCGGGAATCGATCGCGGTGTAACCTTGGGAACTCCGATCTGCATGATCGTGGAAAATACCAATCAAAAACCGGGCGACTACGCGGAGATGGTTCCGGCTCCTCGGCCTTCTCACGCTGATTTCACCTATTTACAAAAATTTGGTGTAGCGGCAAGCTCTGGTGGCGGAAGAGCTTCGGCCCGTGAAGCGATCGCTCGCGTTTGTGGCGGCGCTTTGGCAGAAAAAATTCTCGGAGCGTGGTTCGGCATGGAGTTTGTCGCTTGGGTCAGTTCGGTTGGTACAATTGACGCTCCGGAAGTAGACCGTGAAACAATCACCCGCGAA
This sequence comes from Fibrobacter succinogenes, assembly GCA_020726425.1. Lineage (GTDB taxonomy): Bacteria > Fibrobacterota > Chitinivibrionia > Chitinivibrionales > Chitinivibrionaceae > JAIFMU01. The sequence goes on from DYSA01000146.1 coordinate 5,310, forward strand.
ACAATCGACGAATCGATGATCCGCTGTCCCGACCACGAAACTTCGGAACAGATGCTCGAACTGATCAACAATACTCGCAAAAGTGCCGACTCAATCGGTGGTCAGATCACCGGCGTGATTCGCAATGTTCCCGTGGGACTTGGTCAGCCTGTGTTTGACAAGATCGAAGCAATCTTGGCTCAGGCCATGTTGTCACTTCCTGCTGTAAAGGGATTTGAATTTGGTTCTGGCTTCAAAGGTTCCCGTATGACCGGAAGTCAACACAATGATCTCTTTGTAAAAAAGGGTGAAACACTGGGAACTGCGACCAATCGTTCTGGCGGAATACAAGGAGGAATATCCAACGGTGAAACAATCTATTTCAAAGTGGCGTTTAAACCGACGGCGACAATCGGAACCGCTCAGATGACCGCTGATTACGATGGTAACGAGATCGAACTGATCGGCAAAGGGCGCCACGATCCTTGTGTCGTCGGTCGTGCAGTTCCCATGGTCGAATCGATGGCGGCAATGGTTATGATGGATATGGTTCTTCAACAGAGAGCTACTAATCCTTCGAGTCTTAAGTATAGAGAAGCTTAAAACCCTCAGACACACAACAAAACAAAGGTGATATGTAGGAGCACGGCGTGCCGTGCCCAATTTGCAATAAAGGATCTATCATGAAAACAGTATTTATCGATGGTCAGGCCGGAACCACAGGCCTTGAAATAAAAGAGCGGTTGCTCAAGCGGACAGACATCCAACTCGTTGAAATCGAAGAGGAGCGGAGAAAAGATCCGATCCGCAAAAAAGAGATTCTCAACTCCGTTGACTGTACGATTCTCTGTCTTCCCGACGAAGCGGCTATTAATGCGGTTTCTATGATCGATTCCACAACCACGCGAGTCATCGATGCGTCGACAGCGCACCGTGTCAACACAAAC
>DYSA01000147.1 GCA_020726425.1 Fibrobacter succinogenes
CCCGCCCATTCCGGTTCGTTCTGGAAAATCCAGTCGTAATAGTCACGATGCGTAAGCTTTGCCGCAGCTTCTTCGTCAACCACGATTGTACAGTGGCTGTGAAGTTGCAATGCCGAAGCGGTAACGATCGCGGTCAGTGGACCTTCTACTGCTTTCGCAATAATATCAGCCTTGCTCGAACCGGTCGCCAAAAGAATCGCACGCTTACTTTTCAGAATCGTGTCAACGCCCATGGTGATTGCACGCCGAGGCATCATTGACGGATCCGCAAAAAGTGGACTGTTCTGCTCGATTGTATCGCGGGTCAGTGCTTTCACACGGGTCAGCGACCGAAGAGCCGAAAGCGGTTCGTTGAATCCGATATGCCCAGAAGAACCAATTCCCAGAAGTTGGAAATCAAGTCCACCGGCACCACGAATCAGAGCTTCGTAGTTACGACACTCTTCGTCGAGATCTTCCGCAGAACCATTCGGAACGTGGGTTTTGGCCTTGTTAATATTAACGCGGTCAAAAAGCCATTTGTTCATATACGAACGGTACGAGTTCGGATCTTCCGGAGTCAACCCAACATATTCGTCAAGGTTGAAACTTCCGCATTTCGAAAAGTCAACTTCCTTTGCTTCGTACAGACGAACAAGTTCGTCGTAGAGAGCTTCCATGGTGCGACCGGTGGCAAGACCGAGCGTCATGGTGGGCGTGTCGTTGAGCTGATTCGCCAAAAGTCGGGCAACAAGTTTTGTTGCCGACTCTTTGTTTTTCTGAATGATAACTTCCATGTTGTAATCCCTTAGAGTTTAAATTCTTTCACAGTTTCTTCGTGTTCGAAAGAAGGAAGAACGGGATTGTTTGGAAGTACTGCTTTAAGAACGGCAACTTCATTCATTGACTCAGTCAATGGAAGAGCAACCTGTCCGCCTTTGATACCAGACTGGTAAAGAGCCATAGAGATTTCGAAGTTTTCATACGCATTTACGAAACCACATGGGTGATCTTTTTTACCCGCAAGGTCATCAGCCATATCCTGGATATAACCAGGCATGTCTTTATGGTAGTCCATTGCTCCAGAGAAATCTTCTTTAACGCCATTTGCAGAAACAACTTTGTATCCACCGTTGGTGTATGCTTCAGCATATCCTTTTGTTCCTTTTACGCCGATACGGTTTTTACCAAACCATTTGCCAACGTGTTTAACGTCAGGAGCGCCCGCGCCAACTTCGTATGTTCCGTGAACACCGTTGTCGAAACAAACGATACCAGCGGTATAGTCAGGTGAATTGTGACGGTCTGGAGCAGTAAGTTTGTTTTTACCAGCTGAGTTACCGATCGCCCATACTGCTTTAGGATTACCCGCGTACCAACGCGAATAGTGAAGCATGTGTTCGATCATGTGAGCAGGCCAACCCATTGCGTTCGCGTAAACATCGGTAACTTCACCGATTTCACCCGAATCAATAACGTCTTTAACAGCCTGATAGTGTACACCATAACGGTGCTGGTATGAAAGAATAGCTTTGATGCCAGACTCTTCAACGATTTTTTTGATTTCAAAACCTTCTTCAGAAGTAAGCGCAACTGGTTTTTCGAACGCAACCATTTTTGCACCGCATTCAACAGCGAGTTTTACGAAAGGAAGACGAAGGTTAGGAAGAGTCATGAACGCGAGAACATCAGGTTTTACTTCGAGAGCAAGTGCACGAGCATCTGTTCCGAATTTTACGCCTTCGATTTTCTGTTCTTTGATAAGATTTCCCATAACTTCAGTATTGAGATCACATACTGCAACCACTTCGAAATCAGGATGTGCATTGAAATGCTGAACATGGTGTCCACCACGTTTACCAAGACCGATTACCATAACGCTGTACTTAGCCATTTTTGCTCCTCGCAAGGTTTTTAAAAGTAAAAGAATTCGGCTTAATATATATAAATTCCACGTTTCTGAGATTCACCGAATCGCCAGATGCAAAAATGGAAGAGTTGTTTTCTCTTCCATTTTGACTCGGAGCCTCGTTATAGTTCATACCTGCCATCGAATTGACACCGAAGCAAATGGCGCTGGTTTCGGTTTTAGTGTGACAATTGAATCTCCGCCGATTGTTTTCAGTTCAATTTTGCGCAAGAACTGTTCGCCTCCTTCAACCCTAAAAATCAAATCTTTGTAGAGTCGGAAGTCTCCATAAGCACCGCCTGAAAAATATGACCAACTATAGTTAATAGGAGTTTCTGATTTTGTATCAAACCCAATCCCACCTATTGTATAGTTCCCTTTTGCCCCCAATTCAACTTTGTTGGTTACTTTAAATCTCGCGGCAACGTGAGTTGGAAACATACAGTCCAGCGCAAAACGATTGGTAAACCCAATATCAGCGCCCAACAGAGGATAGAATGCCGGCGCACCAAATTTATACGCCACGGCAACTCCTGCTCTATAGAAGTGATTCGGTTTTGGATCAAATCCAACATACGAGAACAAAAGGTGCGACTGAGATTCTACAGGAGAACCCCACACCCCTGAAACTCCTCCATTATATTCAGTGTAAAGACTGGTAATTTTACCCAATTTGTGCCACCATGCAATAGCAACCTGTCCCATTTGAGCAGTTTCGGTTGCCAATGAAAGCGAATCAGGTGTAATCATATCCAATTGCGGGACTACCGTTCGAAAAACAATACCCATCCCAAAATAGTTTTCAGTTTGTCTAATTATTGGCACTTGTGCATAGAGATCAACCTGACCATGAGCAGTTGTCGCTGTCGAGTCTGCAATCTCAACACGTGGTGTTACGACTCCAGAAAGTTTCAGTGCATGAAACCCTTCCCATTGCCATTTCATCTTTGATGTAGTATCTGATACATTTTCGACGGCCAGAATTTGTGCAACTATTGCAGTTGATACCACGAACATTCCTGTTTTCATAGAGTCCTCCAATTTCTAATCGAACTCTATAGTACCGGTAGATTGAAATATGTGCAACAAAAAAGGTGCTCCCCGAAAGGAGCACCTCAATTTATCAATCACAAGATCGAAGCAAAAATTAAGCGAAAACTTTTGCAGCAACTTCTTTTGTGATACGGATACAGTCAGCAACTTCTGCGTCTGTAAGCTCTGGAACAAGCGGAAGAGTAACACAACAAGCAGCGTTACGTTCAGCATTTTTAAGTGAACCAGCAAGACGAGCGTCTTTACCCCATGGGAATCCATCCTGTTGGTGGATTGCGATAGAGTAGTGAGTTTTCGCTTCAACGCCAGCAGCGTCAAGAGCAGCAACAAATTCATCACGTTTCGCAGCATCTTCTACGTGAAGTACGTAGCAGTGCATTACGTGACGGTATCCTTCAGGAATAAATGGAGTTACAAACCCTTTTACGCCTTCAAGACCTTTGTTATATGCAGCACCGATTTCGATACGACGGTCAGTCCAAGCTGTGATTTTTGGAAGTTTCACAAGGAGGATTGCAGCGTGGATTTCATCAAGACGGCTGTTGAAACCGAAAGAGTGAACGTTACGTGCATTCGAACCGTGGTTCTGAAGTTTACGTACACGGTCGTTGATGAATTTGTGGTTAGTAAATACCGCACCACCGTCACCATATGTACCAAGGTTTTTCTGAGTAATGAAAGATGTACAAACAGCGTCAGAAAGTTCGCCCTGTTTGAAACCTTTACCGTAACCGTCGATTGCCTGTGCGTTATCTTCGATAACGTAGAGACCGAATTCATCAGCGATTTTACGGATTTCGATCATGTCTGCAGAAAGACCATAAAGGTGTACAGGTACGATCGCTTTGGTACGGTTAGTTACCGCTTTGCGAACTGCAACTGGATCTACACACTGAGTTTTAGGATCACAGTCAACGAGAACAGCTGTAGCACCAGCGATCCACATTGCTTCAGCAGTTGCGAAGAATGTGTTAGCGTTAGTGATCATCTCATCGCCTTTTCCAAGACCAAGAGCCATGAACACGAGCCAAAGAGCGTCAGTACCGTTACCAACTGCGATAGCATATTTGGTCTGAGCGTATACTGCGAGGTCTTTTTCAAGCTGAGTTTTCATTGGGCCATTAACATAAGCACCAGACTGCATAGCCTGTTCGAATTTTTCCATCATTTCAACTTTGATGTTTTCATACTGACGCTGGTGGGTGTAAAATGGAACTGCATAAGCCATCTAAGACATCCTTCTTTTTTTGTAAAAAGTAATAGTAAACCGTAACGGTAAACTACTTGTTAATTTCGCCTTAAAACTAACTGATTTCTATCCCGCTTGTCAAGTGACCTTTTTACAACTTTTTTATTAAATCTATAAAGGGGTGATTTTCAGCTATCGTTTTCAAAAAACTGTACATAGAAAAAGGGCTTCAAGTCTCTATTTCACTACTTGAAGCCCTAATACTAAGAACCGAAAAAGTTATATCCCCCAGAATTCATTTTCAGGAAAAACCGATTCAGTTATCAGGTTCCGTTACAATTTCATCACTGGATTTCCCACATCGTTCACAGCGATCAGTCATATCCGAAAATAGGAAATTGATTCGTTCAGCCAAATCATGGAACTCATCACCTTTTCTCAACGTAATCGTTTTGTGCTCCACCCCATCAAGAATATTGTGTATCGCTCGTTTGATCACAAATGCAGGGCCGGCTGTTTTATGGCTCAAATAGAGACTCAACGCTACGGCAACAATCAAGCAATCAATATTGACAACAAGAAATGCGACCAGCAACTGGATAAATACAAGCTTGATCGATTCTGCAATTTCAACCGTACTCGATAGCGCAGGAAGAGTTTCAGAAATAAAATTTGTGCCCACATATATAAAATACCCTGTACTAATAACCGCTTGAAGCAGAACAACACTAACGGTTATCGCAACAACTTTGAGCTGAAACGGCCCATCAACAATCACATTTTTCAACTTGCGTTTTTTTTGCCGTGATTCGTTTTCCATTTTGTACCGACTTTCTTTTACCGTTTTTACTACCCCAACGTGACCCGATCCAGTGCGGTCAATTCATTCACCGTTTGCCTCTTCCACCAGAATTCACACTCAGTATACTGCAATACACATAACAGTTCAAGCGCGAACACTCACCGTTCTACACCAACCACCACAGGCATACTGTCACTAAGAATAGCAAAAAGGGTTCCCGCAAAGGAACCCTTTATAAGAGAGTGTCGCAATCTGAAATTACGCGAGTGTAACCATCCAGTCGTGACGGTCATCGATATCGCCGTACTGAATCCCCTGAAGTTCTTTGTAAAGCGCAGTCAGTGTTGCTCCGGCTACTTTTGGATCACCAAAACTGAACTTTTTATCACCATATACGATCGATCCAACCGGCGTGATTACCGCCGCTGTTCCACACGAACCAACTTCGATGAAGGTTTCAAGTTCTTCAACAGCGATCTGGCGACGTTCAACGGTCAATCCAAGATCTTCGGCAAGAGTCATAAGAGATTTGTTGGTAATCGAAGGGAGCACTGAACGCGAGTTTGGTGTTATATACTTCTTATCAGCGGTAATTCCGATAAAGTTAGACGTACCAAATTCATCGATATATTTGTGTTCCGCAGAATCGAGATAGAGAGAAATTGGATACCCTTTTTTCTTTCCTTCTTTGTCACCCATGAGACCAGCGGCGTAGTTACCACCCGCTTTAACATTCCCAAGACCATTGGGTGCTGCGCGGTCGTAATCAGTCTGAATCCAGCCTTCAATAGGATTGAATCCATTTTTATAGTATGGGCCTACTGGCATTCCAAGCATATAGAAATCATATTCATCAGCTGGTTGAACACCAACACGTGCACCGGCACCAATCAAGAGCGGGCGAACATATAGCGACGCGCCGGTTCCGTATGGAGGAACAAAATCAAGATTTTCAGTTACGAGAAGTTCGAGCGCTTCCATGAACAGATCTTCAGGGATTGTTTCCATAAGAAGACGTTCTGCAGAGTCGTTGAGACGACGGGCGTTCTCTTCTGGGCGGAATGCTGCGGTAGTTCCATCTTTTTGTGTAAAAACTTTGAGACCTTCGAATGCAGCCTGTCCATAATGAAGTGCTGTTGCGGCAACGTGAATAGTCACCATCGGGTCTGTGAGAAGTTCAGGATTCTGCCACGCACCATTTTTAAACTGCGCGCGAACAAATGAGTTGGTTGCCATGTAGGAGAAACCAAGTTCACCCCAATTGATATCCTTTTTCGCCATGATTCTCTCCTTTATGATT
>DYSA01000767.1 GCA_020726425.1 Fibrobacter succinogenes
GTCTTTTCTCGGTGATTTATAGAAGTTCTACCCACGAATTCAGGAGAAGACCCTTTTTTAAGGAGCATCAAGACCGTATAGATTCGGTTGGGCATCGCCGGTTTATGAACTGCAAAAGATGCTATTCGGCGTGGTTCGCGCAGATTTGCATTCCACACTCGGTTGTGGTGCGCTGCGCGATTACGAACATCACGAAGCACTTGAAGCCATCCGGTGAACTCTTCAAGATTTTTTGAACCAAACCAGATCGCAATATCTTTGAGATGATTTTGTTGCTTGCCATAGTCAAATCTACGGGGATCAAGTGCAGTGAACAGTTTCAGAATATCTCCGAAAGATGCATATTCCGCAACAGCCCAAAATGGTGGTAGCAAAGGATATTGAGTTGAACTGCTTCGATAACGATTTGTATAGTGAACTGCAAAGTCATCTTTTGATTTTAAAAACTGTCGGTCAAATCCATCCAGAACAGGCTGAACTATAACGAAATCTTTGTAGTACGAGGAATCGAGATACCAGAATAGCGAATCTGTATACGGGGTTATTGAGTGATCAATGCGAGATCGAAGTGCGATTTCAAAATGGGTGATTAGCGAAAACAGAAAGTCACGAAGTTCATCATCAAATTCATAGAGAGCAACACCATTTTCGAATGTTGCTCCATCAGAATACGAGTGAGAAACGAGATCAAGATATGGATAGAGATAGATTTTGAAGCGATGGTAGTTTACTTTTTCAAGAAATGCGTGGGCACTCGAACTGCTTTCTATCAAGAGGTTATGTGAAACAAGTCGGTTGATTAACTGCACCGAAGTCTGATATGGTTTCATATACTCGTCTTGCAAACCACAACTCCTAAAAAAGAAAAGCCCACTGAAGACTCCGAAGAGAAATAGCAGGCGTTGTTGATCATAATATACACCAAATCTTACGGGAAGTGAACATTTTTGACAAAGAGTTTACAACTAAATCTTCTTAATTTGGCTCTGAAAAGTTTTCCCGATTACCCAGATAGAGCAGGAACTCAATTCGGCGTGAGACCAAAAA
>DYSA01000148.1 GCA_020726425.1 Fibrobacter succinogenes
AAAGTATCGATTTATTCAACCGAACCCCTTGACTATTCCCCCACTTTTGTATTACCGTTTCCATTATTTTCACCTCCACAATGTATATACATAATATATACACAAAAAGTTTGAATAGGTATTCAATTTTATAATTTCATCATTGATCCGTGTACTATTGATAATCGTAATCCAAAGGAACTACCACCTCCGCCAAGGATTGAGTCCCCGTTGCTTTTCATACTTCAGGATCATGAATACATACATGATATCAAAAACCAGAATTGAGAGATACAACGTATTCAACAAAACGGATTGAGGATATTTCGTGAAAAAGAGGAATGAGGGAAGTGCCGTGCCGATCAACTTGAAAATTCCCACGTAAATCGACTGACCTTCCATTGTTTTTCTCGAGGCGAGCAAAAGTACAAAGCAGATCGACATCATGAGATTCTGACCGAATGCGGCGTATTTTCCATCCCAATCACTAAATTCATAACTTATCGTAAAGACGAGTGCCGCCCCAACGATCAACGAAATCAACGAGAACGGGAGAAACCATTTCGGGGAGATCAAATCCTTCAGTCGTTCTTTACCATATTTCAAAAATTGGAACACAATAATTAGATCAAAGAAAAACCAGATGATATTGGCATAGAGCTGTGGCGGTTCATGGGGTCTCACAAAGGAGAAAGATCGCTTCCCAAGAGATATTTGCAGAGAGAGCCGCCAGAGGCATTCCATAGGATTTGTCAATAAAGCCTCGGCGAATAATAATCAAATAGGTCAGTGTCCAGAACAGTCCGGAACCGAGTTTCAACACGAGTTCACTATTTTCAGAAAGGATCATGGGACACTCCTCTTACGCTAACGATTCTTTGCCAACAACATTTGCTTTAACGATTCCATCTTTCAATCGCACCGAAATATCTTCGAACAGTTCCACGTCATCCACCGAACTGACCTGTTTCCCTTTGGCATTGCTTACAACACCGTATCCGCGAGACAAAAGGGTAAGCGGACTGAGATTGTGCAGTTTTTCAGAACTGTTGACAACCTGTTGACGAACAGTTTTGACAACCGTCTCAATTGATCTGTTTATACGGGTTTGAGCAGAATCTACGGCCATCCGACTATCAACAACTCTGTTGATAACCTGCTGGAACAGGTAGGAACGTTTTGCCCGGCGGTAGCGTCTGAACGGTTCCGCAATTCTTCCCAGAACGAGCATCTTAAACCGCCGTTCCAACTCTTCGATACGGCTTTTGTCCCCGATATGCGTAGAGACAACGATCTCCGCCGCCGCCGAAGGTGTCGCCGCCCGAAGATCCGCGGCAAAGTCACAGAGACTCACATCGATTTCGTGGCCCACCGCGGAGATCACCGGAATTTTTGATCCCGCCACGGCGCGAACCACGGACTCATCGTTAAAACAGAACAGATCTTCCGCCGATCCGCCACCGCGACCAAAAATTATCAGATCCACGTTGCCGTAGCGATTCACCTGATCCAACGCTTTCACCAGAGTTGCCGGCGCATCGTCGCCTTGAACCTTGGCATTCACCAACATGAGATCGATCTGCGGAGCGTTGCGGGACACCACATTGCAAATATCATAAAACGCAGCGCCGGTCTCTGCCGTAATCACCGCCAATCGATTGACTCGTTCCGGGATTGGCCGTTTGCGCGACTCTTCAAAAAGTCCTTCGGCGAATAGTTTCTGCTTGAGTTGTTCCAGTTTGAGCAGTCGGTCGCCATCGCCGGAACGCATTATTTTTCGGATATCGAGCTGATAATAGCCGCCTCGTTCATACACTTTTACCGTGGCGATCACCTGCACTCGGTCGCCTTCGCGAATGTCCCGGGGAAGTTCACTGGCGTAACTTTTCCACAGAACTGCGGGGATCTGGCTCGACTGATCGATCAGCGTGAGATAGCAGTGACCAGAACTGTGTCGTTTGAGGCCGGAAATTTCTGCTTCCACCCAGACAATGGCGTTGTCACCGGATATAATCTCGGCGATGGTTCGGTTCAACCCAGAAACCGTATAAGGAACGTCCGCTTCGGACGGGGGAATCAATCGCATTTCACTCTCCACTTTTCAATCATGTAACAGGTACAAGAGTTGCAAATCACTACAAAAAAAGAGATATAAACGTTCAAACAACATGAGCCGAGCGGTACTAGTGCTTCGCGCCCCAAATATGGTATCTTCTGCTAAAACGACAAAGTGATTAAATGACTAAACAAAAGTGAATTACGTTTTGTCTTTTTGTCGATTAATCGTTTAATCTGCGACATATTTGCCCTGTGAATTAATTACATTCAGCTTCTGCCACAGTTCAATCGGCAAAACGAACTGACAACGCTGGTTTATTTTGCCATATCATTAGTGTTTTCAGGATTCCACCAGTTGCCGCTTACGGCGAGAAGGCTCATCATGCGGATCGCGTTGCCGTAGTAGCCCACTTTTTTGAGGAATGTCGCGTTGTGGTTCCAGCCTGTATCGACCAGTTTCTGAAACGCGCTGTCCGTTGTGGCCGCCACCATGATCGGCGCCGAGTACGCTCCCCAAGTTCCCCAATCGTCCACGGGCCAGTTCGCTTTTCCGTCCAGCGTGTAGCCGTTATCCATTTTGGAAAGGTCACTGCCCGATGTCTGATCGATCCACAAGAGAAGCGGTTTCAGCGATTCGCGGCTTTTCGGTTCGCCGTAGTGCAAAAAGTCCATGGCAATTCGCCACGGCGTGCGACAGGCGTTGGAACTGTACATGCCATCGCGCGGTGTTTCGAGAAACTCCGGTTTTGCCGGAACCGCAGGAATGCCATCGATAAAGTCCGGCATGAGTCCCGTGGTTTTGTTCTGAACCTGATTCAAAATTGAGTAGCAGGTGTCGGTGACGTTATTCCAAAACGATTCGTTGCCGGAAACTTTCCCAAAGAGTCTAAAATGAGAAACCATCCAGTCGGAACTGCGCGTGCCGATGCTGTATTCGTTCCCCGGTTCGACCCAATCGCCCAGAACTGTTCTGAACAGTTCGGGATGCACATCTTTGCGCCCGATCGCATCGATCACTTTTTTTGACTCCGCAAGATAGTTGATCGATCCCGCCGATCCCCACTGACGATCCGCCAAAATCAAAGCGTAGGCGATATCCATGTCGCCGTCGCTGGCGGAAGAAGCGCGTTTGAGATTTTCGCTCTTACCCAGTTTCCCTTCGATCTGCCAGGTCATGAGATCGGGATCCATGTCCGACGGCCATGCGCGAAACACTTTGTAGAACCCATCGAAAATCGCCTGCGCTTCGGGATCGAATCCCGCCATGAGCGCCGTGATAATCATGCCATAACCGTGACCTTCGGAAACGGTGATCGCATCATCTTCGGCATTGGTTCCGCCACCGGTGGCAATAAGGTAGCCGCCGGGAACCGACACGGTTTTGCGAAGGTACTCTTTTTTCCATCCCTTGTAGAAATCAGAAACCGCGAGGTTCAGTTCCGCATCGGTTTTCCCCGTAGGGCGAGTGACGTTTTCAAACTGGCTGTTCTGAGGAAAGGGGCGTGAAGGTTCGGAAGCGACAGCGAGACTCATACAAACTCCTGCAGCAATAATTGTTCGAAACACAAATCACCTCATACAAAAAGATTTACGGGCTCTTGCGCCCTGATAGTGATAAAATAGTTTTGCCGTGGGGAACTTTTTCACTCTATTGTTTCAGATGGTTTTCCCCACAAATGATCTCTACAATTTCCGAAATAATCACACACACCGAACAAAACACACCATAAACTACTGTTATAAATAACTTTTCTAAGCAAAGAACGTTCTCACATTTTAGATTACAATCAATTCCTACAGGAGGTTTTCAATGGTACTCTATCAGAAAAAATCATCAGCCTCACTCATTGCAATTGCCGTGGCCTGTTACGCCAATGCCCCTCTCGACCTCGATTCGATCACCGTGACCGCTTCCAAGCGCGAAGAGATTCGGGCGGAAGTTCCCACTGCGGTAAAAACAATCACACAAAAAGAGATTGAACTGTTCAATCCGCAAACCAGTGCAGACCTTCTGACGATCAACGATGGCGTGTACAACCAAAAAAGTCAGCAGGCCGGAGGATCGCCCATGATTCGCGGGTTCAACGCCAATAGAATTTTGATCACCGTGGATGGCGTTCGCATGAACAACCTGATCTACCGCGCAGGAAATCTTCAAAATGTGCTTTCGGTGGATCCGAACACCGTGGAAAATGCTCAGGTGATCTACGGTCCCGCGTCGGTGATCTACGGATCAGACGCCATGGGCGGTGTCATGAGTTTTACGTCCAAGTCACCACAACTGAACGACTCGGTACGATTTTCACCTTTGGGAATGTTCCGTTATTCTTCGGCCAATAAAGAAAAAACCGTCTCCGGTTCGGCAGAGATCAGTGGGAAACGGATCGGCAACCGGTTCGGCATATCAGCTTCACAGTTCGGCGAACTGACCATGGGGAAAAACGGTGATCACTACGAATTCTACAACCGCGACCACTATCAAGAGATGCGCACCAGACCGGACGGCACGAAATTCGACACCACGCTGATTAATCCCGATCCGTCCGAACTAGTGGGAACCGCCTACAACCAGATCAACCTGAACAACGTCTTTCTGTTCAAACTATCGCAGACCGCAACGCTAAAAAACAGCACCTACTTTTCCACCACCTCCGATGCGCCGCGTTCTGACCGGCTCTTTATCTACAAAAATGATTCAACTCTGACCAACGCCGAGTGGTACTACGGGCCACAACAGTGGTTCATGAACACGCTTTCGGCGGAGATTGTCAGCGACAATCCGATCTTTACGACGATGAATGTCACCGGATCGTACCAGAACTACGAAGAGAGTCGCCACGACCGAAAAATGGGGAAAACTGACCTTCGCCATCAGGTCGAAAAGGTCAATGTGTTTTCGCTGAATCTCGATTTCGACCGCGAATTTTCCGAAAAACAGACCCTGTTCTACGGAATCGAACTGCTTGGCAATACACTGGAATCGACGGCGTGGAAAGAGAATATTTTCACCGGCGACAGTGCAATCACTCGCGCCCGCTACCCCATGGGCGACAATTTCTACGGAGCGGGAGGCGTGTACGCTCAACTCAAGAGTAACTGGAGCGACAAGATCACCACCGTGGGCGGTGCGCGGTTCAGCTACTCCTATCTCAATTCGGAATTTGGCAAAACGCGGGAACTGTTCGAAAGCCCACTTCCGGAAAATCTGAAATTCAAGAGCGGAACGGTGACCGGAACGGCGGGCGTATCCTATCATCCGTCAGAAAAAATTACGATCCGCACCAATCTCTCTTCGGGATATCGCGCTCCCAACGTGGATGATGCGGGGAAATTTTTCGATCAGGAAGGAAACGCTCTTCGCATGCCTTCATCCGGTGACATCGTTCCGGAAAAGAGTTACAACGCCGATCTTGGATTCGATCTAAAACCGTTCGACAAACTCTCCATCGAAACGACCGGATTTATCACGAGGGCAGTTGATTTCCTCGCGGTGGCTCCGGCAACGACACCGAATGGAGAATCTTTTGTGGTCGAAGGTTCGGACACGCTAATCCTGTATGCAATGAAAAATTACGACGGTGCGCGGATCTGGGGAGGAACCGGATCTGTGGCGTGGAATTTCGTGGCACCGCTGACACTCAAAAGTTCACTAACGGCAATTCAGGGATTGACTCAGGACGGCGCAGAGGATCTTCCCGTTTCCACGGTTCCGCCGATCTTCGGAGCAACCCATCTGCAGTTTGAACACAAAAAAGTCACCGCCGATGCCTATGCCAACTACAATTTCCGCAAAGAAGTGGGAACCAATTTCGACGACATGACCATTGATGATCCGGAACGGCCAAATCTTCCTCTGGACGAATCCGGCACGCCACATCTTCCGGGGTGGGTGACGTTCAATCTGAAAGGATCAGTGGATATCCTTCCGTTCCTCACGATCGATGCGGGTGTGGAAAATATCGGCGATCTCGCCTATCGCCCGTTCCGGTCTGAAATAGCCGGAATGGGGCGGAATTTCTACGCCGCGATTCGGGTGAAACGGTAAGAACGGGGCAAAATCGTTTTTTTATGGGCACGAGATTTCGTGCCCTTTTCTATTTCACGAGAATTTGGCAGACGGAACGAGAATTTGGCAGACGGAACGAGAATTTGGCAG
>DYSA01000008.1 GCA_020726425.1 Fibrobacter succinogenes
AAAATTGATCCGAATAAAATTGCAAGTATACCGATTATGAGTTTTGGTAGTGAGAGTGATGTGTATTCGCCAAAAAGAATGATTGAAAAAATGACGACAACAAGTACATTCGTTGCTGCTAGTGACGCAGATACGGCCATCGGAAGATGAAGTTTAGAAACGGCATACAACATCAACAGTGTTCCCGTTCCCCAAAAAAGTCCCACGAGAAAGGAGTAAAAAATACCTTTTGTAGTCTTAAATCCAGACAATCCCAAAAAGTGTGCAATAATTCCAGCCAACATAACCCCGACTCCAGTAACAACCATCCCACTCCCTGCACCCACTCCATTGAGACCAGCAAGTTTAAGAAAGGTCAGTGCAAGACCAACAAGAATCGCGGGAAAAACACCGCCTATCACAATGTTCGACATACTCTATTCACCAAGAAAGTATAGATATTCATACACTTACCGTTTAAATCTTCCAAAGCCAATTCCCGTGTCCCAATATACCATCATTCCGTAAAGATCTCCGCCCCACCCGAATTTTATCTGATTTTCAAACTGAAAGTGGTTCACTTTCAAATCATACCGAACTCCAAGTCCGGCAAAACTTGTGTAGATATTCTTAGATCGATCTAAAATTACTTTTGTACTATCAAGTTGTGCCGTATCGACAACAGTGGTAAACTGCATCGCAATCGGCGCTGTTCGCATCTCGAAAGCTGGTCCCGCAAAAAAACCTGAGCCTAAATGGAACCACTGAGTTGCACCAACAAAAAGATTTAAGTTGTTTGTCGAAACAAACTCATCTAAAAGTTCAAGATTTTTCAACGCATTGTAGTCAATTGATCCGTCACTATTTATCGTTAAATCTACCGCTACTTTTCGCAAGAGATGACGGGCGAAAAACAGGAAGCGAAAATCTGTTTGTGAATTGAAAAGACGTTCCAGATACGCTCGCGCTTCCACATTTATCATCAAACCAAAGGTGTGCATTTCTCGAGATGTGATGTTGTATGTTGCTCCAACATCAACGAGAACTGATTTTCCTTCAGCCCGTTTATGAGGTGGAACTAATTCTGTTCCAACATACACGAATGGAAAACGGAACTGTTTACTATTCAAAATATTGCAGTCATCGGGAGAAAATATTCCAAATCGCACTGCAGGAGTATCCCATGCCAAGCGCCACGGATTCATAAATCCCCAACTGTTTGGATTCCAGCTATTTTCCCCTGGCCAAATTCCGCTCTCCAGTTTGAACCCTCGATATCGATCATAAATCTGTTTCACATAATAAGAAACCTGCTGAACCGAAACATTTCCAAAAGTATCTTCGGCTTCGAGAAAGGCACGATAGGTTCCCGGTGAAGAAGCGGAAAATGAGAGACGCCCATCATGCCAAATATAACCAGAGTCGGCAGAACGCAAACGAATTGTCACCTTTTCAGCTTCGGGATCAGATGCTTCAGGTTCAAAAAAAACAAGATCAAAAACTTCTACATCCCATTTGTCCGGAAATGCTTTAAAGTACGGAGGTCGGTTTCGAATGACCGGTAGCTTTAACTCATAGGTCGAAGCATCACGTCCCCGATCAGAAAACTGGAACAGAACCGTGAAAAGTGAATCACTCCCCGGTTTCATTGTAATTATAGAATCTTCGAGCGATACTGAATCACTGCATACACCCAGTGTCATATCGAGATGATTCCGCATCCAGTGTTCTTTTTCACGAGCGATATTCCATGAATATTCAACGCCTTCCACAAGAGTATCCCAAGGTGGAGTAAGTGACGCAAATGTGTATCCGCGATCAACACCATCGCGATCGTAATAGACGGGAACAGAATAATTTGTTGATTTTCCCATTGGATCAAAAACTTTCAATACAACGGAATCATGAATTGGTTTTTCAAAATCACCAGCTTTCCAAATGAGGTGGTGAAGTGAATCAATTGAGTTAAACCCTAAAGGAATATGAGAAACTTCGACTGTTAGCTGACGCGCCGGTGATTCGAAATCACTCATAATCAGAGGAAAAAGAAGCGAATCTTCACCAATGCGCAGAGTGTCGGGAATATTTGCCCATCGTGGTGCACTATTTTCAGAAACAGAGAGAGTACAGGGCATTGACACGCGCTGATTCGCTGAACGAGCGACTATCGTAAGTGGAAATTCCCCTTCACTTTTTGGAGTTCCTTCAATTGAGTGAGTGCTACTATTCCACCGAACACCTTCAGGAAGTGCGCCAGAAAGTGAGTAAGAAATTGATCCAGAAGGCTCACCCGGATCTGCGGCCCACGCTTGCCATACAAGTGGATAGTCAAGATATCCCAACCCAACAGGAGGCACAGTCCATACCATCTGTCCCGTTTTATTTGATTTTACCACCCGTTGAAGTGACAATGTACTGATGAGCTGATCAGGAACGAGAAGTGTCGCTCTACCACCGGTAAAGGTAATTACAACACTTTCTTTATTAGGTAGTTGAGAAAATTGTTCTTCAAAAATTTTGAGAATTTCAGCACCGAGGATATAGCTTTTTTTGCTATTTTGATTCACCATCACCGCTGATTTTTTGTACCACTCGCTACTATTAGCGGCTCCTGTCATAGAAGTCACCGGAATATCACTGATATTGCTCAGTGCTTTTTCTGCAGCAAGGGTTTGCCAAACCTGTCCATCAATAAGGACCATTTTGTCGGTGAAACGTATAAAATCTCCCACCGAAACACCTTTTTTACTGTCGTGTATGAGAAATAATGGTTCCCCTTGAGCCTTAAACCTATCGCGAACTTTCGCAGCAGTTGCAGGGGATTTTAATTTTCCCACGGCATAAGAGTTTACCGTACTCGCAAAATTTATTGAAACAAGCAGCAATAATACTATGATAAGTTTCATTTAACGCCTTTCAAACTGTCCAAGCGCCATGAACGATAGAGGTTACTCAGCACTTTAGAGCGACGATCTTCGCCATAATCTGGAGAATCTTCTTGCGATGAAAACCAGTTTACAGAACCGGCAATACGACTT
This sequence comes from Fibrobacter succinogenes, assembly GCA_020726425.1. Lineage (GTDB taxonomy): Bacteria > Fibrobacterota > Chitinivibrionia > Chitinivibrionales > Chitinivibrionaceae > JAIFMU01. Next base: position 3,018 of record DYSA01000008.1, read on the forward strand.
AATTTCCCATGTCGATAGGTTGTCGTTTCACCATTTTTTGACATCACCATTTGACTAAAATCATTGGTAGATAAATCATGTCGAACCACAATAAGCGAAGAGTCTATTGTTAAAGATTCTACATAGCGAACAGAATGAGACGATTCGCTGCGAATCGTCGCCTTTAGAAAATATGGTTCATAAATTTCAAATGCTTCGCGATACTGAGCAGCATCGGCTGAAAATTTTGTAGAATCTGTACTGAGCCAACCCACTAAATCTCCCCAGAAATGATCCACTTTTTTCTTTTCTAACCGAGCTTTATCAATGCTTACAAGTGGTACAAGAAACACCACAAAAAGAACAAATATGATTGTCATCATGGAAATTGCATCTTCCATAGAGATCGCTTCACCGAGATCAAAATGGCGAGGTTTACGTGCGCGCATCATTACCGAGCTCCTCCATTTGAAATAGGCGTTTTAGATTCTGATGATTCATCACTTGAACTTTTTAAAATGCGATATTGCTCTTCATAAAAATGAAGATTTTCAACCCTCGCACCTATTATTTCCTGTGATGAAACCATCCCTTTCAATTGTTCACCTGTTTTTTTTGCCACATCGGTTAAAATGCGAATATTTCCTGCAAGATGCTGTTCCGCTTCATTTTTTGTTGAAAGAAGCGAACGATAGTGCGTCTCATATGATTCGAGTTCAGAGACTCGTTTTTCGATGGTTGCATGAAAATCAGAGAGCGACGCCAACTGTTCAGCATTTTTCTTGGCCAGTGATGTCAAAACCTGCATATTTTGAGCAAGAAGTTCTTCAGCACGTGAAAATGAGCTTTCAATTCGTCCGACAGAATCGTTAGCACCATGGCTGTAAAGAGGTTCTACGCGAGTGTGATACCAGTCTGTTAAGTAACTCATGATCATCTCTTCATTCACCGAAAAGCGATTGATCATCTGAATTGTCATAAATTCAGCAAGTAGCGAAAGCACCGTGGCAACAAGCGTTGTAAGAATTGCAAACTGATCACCATCGATTGCTCGGCAGATGTCAGTCACAAATGTCATTTCTCCGCCACTTTCCGGAAGTGCCTGAATCGCGCGTTTCATCGCGGGGAACGTCATCATAAGTCCAATAAGTGTTCCAACAAAGCCAAGTTTCAAAGTCACGCGATTCATCAAAACGTGAAAATAACTAATTTTTTCTTTCGTCAAATCCATGCGAACATAGCTATTATTTTCAAGAACATCATTTCGTTTTTCTGTTGAATCACCGCGATAATCGAGCCAATTTAAAACCAGCGACCGTGTATCAGAATGAGGAACTGTTGCGCGGATCTTTTCTCCCAAAGCAACAAGATCCGACAGTTTATCAAGATCACGGGCTTGAGCGATTGCAGAAACAAGTTTATTTACTTTTCCCGCATTTGAAAACCATGCGAAAAACTGTTTCAAAGCCAAAAATTGCCCGAAGGCGAATAAACCGACGATCAAAACAGTAAATGGATCGCGGAACCAAGACACATTTCCATACAGTTCATCTTGGAAGAAAAACAATAGGCCGATCACTCCAATAACAAGCAGGATAGGAACAAAAATTCCGATTCCCAGTGTTTTATAGTGGCGACTCGATTGTTTTTCGGCTATATCCGCAGGACGAGTCCTCATTGTTGGTTTATTTTTCACCCATTACTCCTTATCAAAGCTAGCTTTTTTCGTTAATAATTCGGCATTAAATCCAATGCTCGTGTAAAATCCAAGGCGATCCCATAGTTCAACATCAAATTGAAAAGGGGAAATTCCAAGATCGTATTTACCAAGTTGAATAGATGTTCGATAGAAATCAATGGAACCATGGGGAATGATCTTTCCATTCGGCAGAATAATCATTTTCATGTCCCAATCACCTTTGAAGAACGGCATATCAACCATTCCAATTGTGTGAATAGGCGCGATGTACGCGACAGGATGAATGTTCATTGAATATTGAAAATATCCGGCTTTCAGCGTAATTTCATGAGCGAGACCGCGAAGTGGCTTGAGGCGATTTGCTGAAATAGTGTCATAAGCCGTAGTCAACTGACCATTTCCATTAATCGAAGGTTTTTCAACTTGAATCAACACTGAATCACGAGTTAATTCTAACCGCTTCAGAAACTCGTATTTTGCTCCAGGATAGAGTTTTGTATACAGACTGTCTTCGTACCGTCCATAGTACGGAATAATCCCCGGATCACGATAGAGTCGATAACGAAATCCCGGAACGGCAAGGTCAAGATTCCAACCCATCCGTGAAAACCATTTTCCCCGTTCAACGTAAAGTGTGTCAAATCGTTTGCTCAACTGCCAACTCCGCTCGAGGCCCACACCGACCCAAATCTTATTAAATCGATGGGTATAACTCATGTCGAGTTGATGATCAAACACAACAGGTTTCCCCAGATCAACAAAGACTTCTGTTGTATCTCCAGCAATCTTATTAAAATTGTAGTTGTGCTGTCTCGTAAATGCGATGGAAGCACCGGATTCCCAAGCGAACCAATTTTTCATTTTTTTCGGTAAGCCATTTTCTTTAAAAAGAGGGGGAATGCTTTTCCACGGTGTTACATCGTAATATCCTCGTTGAACAGTACGAACTGCGCTTGTGACGGAGTCAAGCTGGTCATTGTGATCAACTCTCACGAACATGGTTTCAAGTTCATTTGCAGGAACTTTAAGAGACGATTCCCATACAACGGTATCATTACATAGTATTTCATACCGATATTTTGCGTCTACATTGCTTGCTGTATGGTGACTTAAAACGATATCATCGCGATTCTTAAACGTTCTACCAGAAACTCGCGAGAGATAATCGCGATCTTTACGGGACATAATCGTTATCTGAGTGGATGGTAAATCGCGGTTTGTTTCTAAGGGTTCCTGTCCAAGCAGCGTACTTTTAGTAGCCGAATTGGGGAGCGGAGGATTGGTTTGAGAGGAAACTGGTGACATCATGATTCCCGTTGTAGCCGAGTTCTCACTAGCTTTTTCGATATTTGTTGAATCCGAAAAACAGTTAAAAGCAACTCCAAGGATCATTAATAAAACGAGGATAAATCTATGCATTCCGTACGCCTCTCAGCAGTTCTGTTACGTGTTAACTGTATGGAATCTAAATAAATTAATACAAATGTACAAGAATATCTCTCGATTATTGCAAATAAGTTATAAAGAATTGGCAAAAGTGCACCTTTTGCCGAATTCTATGTTCGATTATCTCAAAGAGATAGGCGGATCAAGTATCTCTTTCCAGATTATCGCCTGCCGCAACTGCTCACGGGTAAGCGCGAGTCCAGTCGAATGACCATCATACTCTTCCATTGAATTAGCCGAAGTCACTTCAATGTGATTTTTAGGAAATTCAAGATCTTTTACAGCTTTTTTGGTCTGCTTTTTTTTATTCCCTTTCTGCTTCGTCTTTTCAGTCGGCTCAGGTTTCCCCTGAAGCTCTTCCTGTAGCGTACTCAGCAGATCTTTCAAAGAAGTGCCACCACTGCTTTTCCCCGTGACTGGATCAGTAGTTGCCGTTTTTTTCTTGGCGAGATTTGATATCAAACTCACTGCAGCAAATCCCAAAAACACAAGAAGACCAAGCAAATCTTCCATGCCTATTTCCCTTCTTTGCGATCGACTCCACCAAGAGATTCACGCATATTTGTATCAGCCATGACGTTTTTCATTTTGTAATAATCCATAATACCCATATTGCCACTTCTGAATGCATCTGCCATAGCCATAGGGATTTCAGCTTCTTTTTCAACAACGAGTGCGCGCATCTCCTGAACACGAGCGATCATTTCCTGCTCCACCGCATGAGCCATAGCACGACGCTCTTCAGCTTTTGCTTGAGCAATTTTTTTATCCGCTTCAGCGCGATCAGTTTCCAACTCTGCACCGATATTTTTGCCCACATCTACATCGGCAATATCAATGGAAAGAATTTCAAATGCAGTCCCAGAATCGAGCCCTTTTTCAAGGACGCGTTTTGAGATCATATCTGGATTTTCCAGGACCAATTTATGAGATTCCGCAGAACCAATTGTGGTTACAATTCCTTCACCGACGCGAGCGAGGATTGTTTCAACCCCAGCACCACCAACAAGACGTTCGATATTCGCACGAACAGTTACACGAGCTACCGCTTTGAGTTGAATACCATCTTTTGCCATTGCAGCAACTAACGGAGTTTCAATCACTTTCGGATTTACACTCATCTGAACAGCTTCAAGTACATTACGTCCCGCAAGATCGATTGCCGTGGCTTGTTTCAATGTCAAATCGATATTGGCACGACTTGCCGCAACAAGTGCCTGAACAACGCGCATAACATTACCACCTGCGAGATAGTGTGCTTCGAGCTGATTAGCCGTCACTTTTACATCCGCTTTGGTGGCCGTAATAAGTCCTTCGATGATCAGTTTTGCTGGAACTTTCCGGAACCGCATGAACACAATATTCAACAGGCCGACATCCGAACCAGAAACCTTTGACTGAAACCACAAAGCAAAAGGCGATCCAATAAAAAGCATAAATGGAATCGCCACAATAAGAAAGAGAATCACCGAGAACACAAAATTTTCACCCATACAAACACTCCTACAAATAGTTAAAATACATTTACTTACTTATATACTTGAGACAACTTTAATGCCCGCATTATCAATTGAAACAACTCTTACTTCGGTACCCTTTACAATGTAATTCCCGGTAGAAAGTACATCGATCAATCGAGAATCAATCTGAATTTTCCCCGAAGGGCGAAGATCGGTGAGCGCAATACCAACTTCACCGATTTCACAAGGGAAATCGATCTGCGGCGAAAACTTCTCTTGTTCCGTGAGTGAAAGCTTCGTTTTACTAAGCAATCTGACCGCAACAACCAATGTCGCAGGAATCGATACAATATTAATGAGAATCAGCGCGGGAATATAAGCCGGTTGGAAAAGGTATAGTTGATAATAGGAAAATCCATAGGCAATTAAAGCACCGGCGGTCAAAAACCCAAATGATGGAACAAGCACTTCAGCAATAATCGCCACCGTACCCAGCAATTGAAGAACAATAATCCACACAATTTCCATAGCTATGCCTCTATTTTCTCAACAATAAATGATCCGTGTTTTTTCCCAATTATTTTGACTAATGACCCTTTGAGAATCAAAAACCCCGAGGAGTTTGCATCATATTCAACACCTTCAATTATAATTTTTCCACTAGGGTGAAGATCTTTCGAAGCGACAGCCTTTTCACCAAGAAACTGCATATCTTCCGGCTCTTTTTCAAGTGATTCAGTTAGGATTGGACCATCGACAACATAGTTCAAATGGGGAAAAATGAGCCAAAAGAAAAGCACGGTTAGCACCGCTGCACCAAAGAGAGCGAGTCCCATTTTTTCAATGTTGATCCGCAAAATTTCTCCTTGAAAGGGAAGTTCGGGAGAAGGAATTGTGAAATTTTGAAGTGACAACACCGAAGCTACGGCAACTAAGAGGATACCCGCGATTCCCACTACCCCAAATCCAGGAATTACAAATACTTCCATTGCTAAAAGTACAATACCAATAGCGAGAAGTAAAAATTCCAAATATCCCGCAAGCCCAGCCATTTGTTGCCCTGCAAATGCGAGAAACAAGCAGACTCCTCCGACGATTCCCGGAGCCCCAACACCTGGAGTACGACTTTCGATATAGATACCTGCCATACCTATCATCATAAGAATAGGTGCAATTGTTCCAATCAATGCAACAAACTGCTCGGACCAGTTCCGCTCAAAAAGTTCTGCACTCGAAGGAATGTTTAGCTTTTGCTTAAAGGAATTGAAATCTGGGTAAATATCTGTCGCAAAACCTGTAGACTTTGCTTCATCCTCGGTAAGTGTCAAGAGATCACCTTCATCAACCATGATAACGGTATCTGCCTTGCCTTCGATTTTTGGTTTGTCGTGTTCCAGATCAGTGTAATACACAGAATCTTTTGTGGTGATTTTATAAATTTTTAGATCAGGTGAAACCATTGCCGCAGCGAGATGGCGAGGGTAGCCATTTTTATCAGCAAAAAGTCTAAATTTTGCGCGAAGTGGTGATTGAATTTTTTCGTTCATGATTTGCGGGCCTTCATCGCTCTGTATCACCGGTGCGCAGTCGCCAATCGTGCTCCCCTCTCCCATAACAATCTGATCACAAGATATTGAAATCAAAGCTCCAGCAGAGATCGCTTTCTGTTCAACAAATGCAATGGTATATGCCTTCGAACGAAAAATTGAGTCAGCCATATCAAAAGCGGTCATCAGTAGTCCGCCATACGTGTTAACCTGAAGAATCACAGTATCTTGCGCAGTTCGATTTTCAAGCGAGCGGTTGAGAAGATACGCCATCCCATTATCAACAGTTCCATCGAGTTTTACAATGGTCATTTTTGCAGAGAGAAGAGTACTCAACATGAGCAGAAATATCAGAATCTTATTCATTAGTCCTCCAAAGGTAGTAGCTGTCCATAAGTATATGTTTCAAAACAAAGAATGTAAAGGTATACAGAGTGTAAGATAAAAAAAGAGGTACTATAACAGCACCTCTTCTTGTATGAGCAAACGCGATTACGTCAAAGAACATACCTACTTTGGCCCCTTAATAATTCCTTCTTCAGTCCATCCAGAACTAACATTGCAGAAAAGGCGAACCGTTTGTTCATCGTGAGGAATTGGGGCTGATCGATGAAAAAGATGATACTGTAAGGCCACTTGCGACAGTGAACGAATCGGCATTTTTGCAGCAAGTATTCGAGCGTGAAGATTATTATCTTCAAGACCTCGACCAATAATCCGTTCATCATAACCGTTGAGTTTCAAAAAATCGTCGCGGAACAGTGAAAAATTTGATCCTAAAACGAAATAATCGGAACGTTTACGATTTCTTACAGGATCAAGTAGTGGAATTCGAAATGCGTATTGCGATGTTGTAGTCTCTGTATTTCCAATCCACTGCCATGGGTTTTCAAATTTTCCCGATCGAATATCTTCAACGGAAAATTTAAGCTGAGCCTTCTCACTCATCATAACCCGCCGCCCCGCAAGAACCGCCCCACGTTCGCGGCGATCCCAGTGATCCTTTAAAAATCGGTGATGGGGTATACAATCGCCATCGATAGAAACAAGATATTCCCCTCGGGAGACGACTATTGCTTTATTGATAATTATCGTTTTTCTGAACCCTAAATCTTCGTGCCACACATGCTGAATAGGAAATGAAAACCGCGATCTCCACGAATCGATAAGATTTTTTATTTCCCCCTTCGAGCCATCATCAGCGACAACAATTTCGAAATCATCGAACGTCTGCCGAAGAAGTGCTTCAAAAATCATATCCAATGCTTCGGGACGATTGTACACGGCAATAATAATCGTTATTGAAGGACGAGATCGCTGAGGTAAGTTTTCAACTACAGAAGATGGAAACTTTTTAATTCCAATGCGTTTATAGCATCGGTAGCCCCAAGGTTGCCGTCTTTTAAAAATATTTTTTTCAATAAAATCCCGTAGTCGTTCACCCAAACGATCACGCGTTTGAAAAACTCTCGAAGGCCCACGATATGTCAAAAGGTCAGCCCAATTCATCTGTGAAATAGCTTCACGCATAACAGCAGGCCACGTATCTGTGTACCGAGGAAGTTTCTCGAGCGATCCATACTCAAAATCGGGGGATGAATTAGCGAAAATCTTCGCCGTTTCTTCGGTTCCGTGATAGTTCACATTGATAATTTTTGTTCGTCTCATCATTGCAAAAGGATGTCGAACATACCCATAATGAAAAATTTCAGGTTCAATCTCAATTACTTTTAATTTTCTATTTGAAGATGCGATCCGAAATGATTGCGCATCTCCCACCGAAGTAGCTCCAATACCGTTTCGAACAAGACGAACTTCAAACGGATAGCAGCGATGGTTGACCTGATAATGATCATAATCACCCCAGAAATGCTTATAGTTGAATAGAAAACCTTCAACTTCGCGATTTCCCAACTCTTGTTCACACGCTGATTTAATCATCCCAAGATATTTTTCGTGGATCACTTCATCGCATTGGATATATAAACACCAATCGCCAGAACAGCCGTTGAGTGCGATATTTGTTTGATCACTATAGATTTGGCCACCAGTCACTTCGTCAGGAGAAGGCCAAACGGTATTGATAATTTTTATTTTTGGATCATCAATTGAATGAATAATATCCTCAGTACGATCGCCGTCATCACCTTTTCCTAATGCTATGACAAATTCATCGCAGATAGGAAGGACTGACCGAATCGCTTCAGCAACGGGATAGCCAAGCGTTTCACCATTACGAACAAAAGTAAAGCCACTGATTTTCATTCAAATACCTTTCACATTAGACATATTTCGTGATTGATTGATGAGAGAACGGTACAGTGCGATATGTTCAGTCTGAAGATTTTCTATCGAAAACCGATTCCTCGCAGAAATTCCCCGTTTTACAACGTCTCCCAAATGATGTGATCCCTCGCAAAACTCTTTGACACACGCGAGAAATGCCGATTCATTTTCGCAATGAGCAGTGTCATTGGGTGCAAAAATATCTCTCGAACCACCTGAATCCAAAGCGATTGCGGGAATATCTCGAACTACTGCATCCAAAAGTGCACTTCCCAAACCTTCACGGGTGGAAGCGGACAGATAGCAATCAAATCCGGCATAGAGTGTTTCTGCATTTTCAATTTTGCCTGCGAGCAGAATTGATGAATGATTTTCAACTAAATCTAAAAATTTTTCAGCAACAGGGCCGATCAACACAATTTTTGCATTGGGAAATGATTGAGCGAGGAAATCAGCAGTTTTTCGCAAGAGTGGCACATTTTTTTCTGTCGAGAAATAGCCAACAGTTGCAAAAAGTGTTATCGATTCAGAGACACCAAGAATCGCGCGCACTTCACTGCGAGATTTACCTGTATAGGGAACTACTCCATCGAAAATCACGGTCACGGGAAGAGTTGGAAAGCGATCCGCTACCACTTCTGCCGCAGCGTGAGAAACGGCAATCAAGTGATCAACTGCAGTAAATTTTCGTTTAGTAGCACCGGTATTAGCAATCGAGTAGACTGTTTTTCGAGATACCACCACCGGGGATTTCAGAAAAGGCTTGAGAATTGCGACAAGGGAGAGTGCACGAGAATCATGACAGTGAATCAAATCCGGCTTTTGTGCGATGAGAATGCGCAGGATCTGAAGTGGCGCGACGAGCGTTCCAAAACCTTTAAATGCAATTCCATGAGCATAATTTGTTTGAGAGAGTTCAGTATTATCTGAACGGCAAATGATTATTGACTCTTCACCAGAAGCCAGAATTCCTTCGTGAATCCGAACGAGTTGTCTTTCTCCTCCGCGAAATCCCTTTTCAGTAGAAATATGGCAGATTTTCACCGATTACTCAAGCGCTGAAGTTCAAGAAGTTTTGCGTGTTTTACAACCGAAAAGAGAGCGTAAAAGAGACCGCGCAAAATGCCTTCGTACCCATCGAGTATTCCTCGTTTTCCTAAAAGTGAAACAACAAGAATTTGGGGAAACTTAAATAGCGTTTCTCGCTTTGAGGTTCTCTTCCCTTGATCAAAACGAATTTGGGCCTGACGTGAAGTTTCGGTATCAAAATTTTGAAAGTAGTCAGAAAGTGATGCGTACCGATCGTGGATGAGAAATCCGGATACTGTTCCAGTTCTCCCTTCGAGTTCCACCGATTCTTTCGCCGTTGAAGGAGAAAAATTTCCGTGGCGTCGATCAAAAAGGCGAATACGCGAAGAGTGGCACAGTTGAGATTTTTCAAGAATTTTTCCGGCAAATTTTTCAACTCGCGTAATGTGATATCCCGACATGCGACATTCATCGGGGAGAGCACGAATAGCTTCGCGCAGAGATGACGAGATCTCCTCGTCCCCATCAACCGAAAGAACCCAGTTGTTTCTGGCCTGTAAAACAGCTAATGCTTTCAGTGCACCCAGCGACTCGCTCTGATCTACAACTATTCGAGCACCCATTGATTCCGCTTTTGATACCGTATCATCGCAACTTCCTGAATCGACAACAACAAGTTCATCACACCACGAAACGGAACGAAGCACCGATGCAATTACTCGAGAATTGTTATTGGTTATGATTATCGCAGAAACTTTTTTCATGCCCATTCCTCTACAATTTTACGAATGCAACGACCATCTCACTATACGATTCAAGGTCAATGGTGAATATGTTTTCAGCTACTTTTACCGCAGTCGTTTTTGTTCCGCCCTGCCAGAGAGCCAGAGAATCCGGTTCATTTCTCGTGATCAACTCAACAGTAACACGTTGATGATACGATGTATCCACGGGTTGATGTTCAAAACTCAGCTTGGTCCCTTTCAACGTCACAGAACCGAACTGCGGCTCTTGTTCGCTGTTCATCAATCGGGCTTCAAGTATCCCCGGATTATAAAATGTGTGAACCAACGCGGTGAGCACAATGAACACAACCATGACAGAAAAGATAAAGAAAAGAGATCGCTCTTTTCTAAATGCTGGTTTTGATCGTATTTTATCCATAATTCATCCTCCAACAGTTAATGCTTGAAAATACAAACGGGAACGCCAAATGTCGTTGAAAATCGAAGATCTTAACATAATCCTTCTTGCGAAAGATAGTGAAGCTCAAAAACACTATAAAGAGTTCTTCATTCAAGAGGGAGTTCGCTTTTTCAATATCGGCTCTGAAGTACAGTTGGAAAACATCCTCGAAATAATTCCTATCAATGGAATTGTCGCCGATATTCGAACTACTCTTCGCGCCACAGGGACCGAAAAGCTTCTCTATACAAAACTCGAAGATATCTACCCATTTATTCGGGTTCGGTGGGATGAAGATAAAGGTATAATTAGTGCCATTTATCCCGATGAATCAATCAACAACCTTCACGATTTTATTACTAAGGTCTGTGTCGAATCTGATCCTCGGGTTCTGCGTACATCAAATCGCGCGCCGCTTTCACTTAATGTGATAATTTCTGAAAATGATCAGTTTTCGGGATACACCGAAAAATCGTGTACACTGAACGTTTCAGAATCGGGACTTTTCATTATCACAAGTTCTCCATTCTGGAAAGAAAATCAACGCATATACGTGGTAATTAATGAAATATCATCACGAACGCCAATTATTTGCACGGTGGTTCGCAAAATTGTTTGGGGTGAAGAACCGTGCTGTACTCCGGGAATCAGTATCCGATTCGATTCGATACTTCACAGCCAGCAAGATGAATTGTTCAAACTTGCGCCTCGGTGAACAGAACGCGATTCATCGTTTTAGTTATGCTGAGCGCACACGCTCTGTTTGCAGATATTTACACAGACACTATCACGCTATCCACTGATTCAGCAGGTCCGTTTTTTCTTCCGCCCTTCTTTTTCAAAGAGAATTCCGTAGTTGTCACTGCTGATTTTCCCATCCCACCTTGGCGATTCTACTCAAGTGAAACTTCCGTTCGTTTTCAATCAGCGGTAAAAAAAGGAACTACCCTCTATATATCTGCAGAACGCGATTTTGGATCGCTCAAGCAAACATATTACAACCTAAAACCGCATCTCTACGACAGTTCAAAATCTGTTACCACTTTTCTTCCTGCATTCGCAAATGAACCTTCATCCCACCAGAACGTTGATGTTTCTGGGGAAAAAGCCGTTGGAATTCACCTCGGTCAGGGAGGTGAGTTTTCCATGGATCAGAGTCTCGATGTGAAATTATATGGAAAAATTAGCGATTCATCCGTTCTTTCAGCTAATATTTCAGACCAAAGTACTTCATTGGAAGGCGATACCAAAGAGATAGGCGAGATCGATCGAATATTTCTCACCCTTGAACACCCCCGTCGGCAACTCACCGCCGGAGACCTTCTTATTTCCACTGATTCAACGGGTTTACTTAAAGAACGAGAATCTCCCAAAGGGATTGCCGGAGCATTAAAAACATCTATCGGGAAAATTTCAGGATTTGGAGCAGTGAGCGGGAATCGATTTGCAATTGAATACCTCAGTGGAATCAGCGGAATTCAAAGTGGATCTTATACGCTCAAAGGAAATGGCGAACCGGGACAAATTATCCCCATTGATGGTTCTGTTGAATTGACCGTTCAAGGCAAAAAACTGCGCGAAGGACCAAATGAAGATTTTATCATCGATTACACCGCCGGTGCAATCCGATTTACCTCGCGCTTTACGATTCTGGATGGGGATCTAATTGAGATCAGATATCGATACAGAGAACAAAATTACAGTACATTTAACAGCGGATTTCAGTGGAACTTTGATCGCGATTCAACAGTGAGAATCAGTACTGCGATTCTCTTGACGAAAGATAATTTGAATGAATCAGCCACAACTCTTAGCAAAGAAGATCGCGATTCCTTGACCAATGGCGGAGATTCTGCTCCACTGATTCTCTCTGGAAAAAAAATTCACCCCAACGATGTTCCAAAAGAGTCTGCCAGAAATCGCATCTACCGACTTACTGCCGATTCGTCTGCATATAGCTGGGAATCTCAACCGATTGAACATGCGCTCATTCGCGATCTCTACTTAGTAACATTTACGTTGGCTGATTCAGGAACCTATCTTCCGTACTCTGAACTCTACCGACCGGTACTGCGTCTTTACCATTCACAAGCCTTTCTTGATTCGATTGCAAAAGCGTCACACGATTCACTCTACCTGCACCAGATCTATTGCGAAGTGCCCAAAGGCGTAGGAACACACACCGCTTTTCATACTGCTCCCCTTCCAGAACAACTGATTCAAGGTGAGATACTATCAACCTACACTCCATCAGATCAGCTTTCAATTCATTCGGTAATTGCTGGAAAAGCTAGAGATAAAAACAGATTATCTTCAAAGGATGATGAAGATAACAACTCGGGAGGATTTCTCGGCACCATAAAACTTTCCACACCACCAGAAAATCGATTTGTCCTTTCAACGAAAGCTGATTTTTCCTATGCTGGAATCGAGTTTACTTCATCGGGGTTATCCCGTTTTGATCTTGACCAAAAATGGGGAATAGCTCCCGATTCGGTTCAGTTCGCCACTGCTGAAGGATCGGTTAGTTTCAGAGAACACTCCTGGGGGAGCATAACCTTTGGCGGTGGTCACGCCCAGCAAACCAGAAATCCCTACAGTTCGATTGCAACCTCAGCAATTGAACTTCTCCCCTCAAAACCAATTTCTCCTTCCTATTCTATTCTCATTCGTTCTTCGGAAACCTATGCCGGTCAACCGGGTAGACGTCAGCAAACGAGATTGAGGTTCCATTACCCAGCCATCGAATCGGAACTCTCTATTGAAGAGGAGTGGCTGGAGAGATCAGAGGAACTATCCCGAGGCTACCTGAAAGAAACAGCTCATTTCAGTTTTCCCAAAATCGGATTAACTCAGTATGTTGAACAAAAAAATTCATCTTCCGGGAATGGATCGCACTCATCTGCTGAAGATTTCAACGCTCATTCTCTTTGGAAACAATCACTTACCAGAACAATACGAGATAATCACGCTCTGACCATTACCACTTCGCTTCTGAATCAATCAGGATCTGAACGAGATGGAATCACGGTTCTTGTTTCAGCCTTAAAAAAGAGTAGATATCGCGATAACCGCACTGCAACCGAGTGTTTATACACGATTAACTCTGAAAGTGCAACATCGAGAAGATGGCAGTATATCTTTGTCGGTGAAGGTATCGGAACACATATTAGAGATTCTATCTCCGGCGAATTTCTTCCCGCACCATTTGGCGATTATCTCGCTGAAGAGATTGTACTCTGGGGAGATGGAACGAAGCGGATGGTGCAAAACGGCCTGAATTATCACTGGTCGTGGACGAATAGATCCCGTTCACTTCTTTCAGATGGTTTTTCGCTCGAAGGAACCGTCTCTTCTCAGGAAGATATCGTGCTTTCTGCGGAGATTGGTTCTGCGCTGATCCCGATGGTTTCCACATTTTCACGGATTACTCACGACACGGTGAGTTATTCACAACTTTCTTATTCACAGAGAATTGGATGGATCCCGCCCTCGCTCAGTGGATTTTCTACGGGAATTTCAGGACAAGTATATCGAAAAGAGGATTTTGAAAATCTCACGCGGCGGTTCGAAGGATCGGGCTTTGTGAGAAAAGAGTGGCAACAATTCAATCTTGAAAACAAACTGCGCGGGATCATTGAAAATCGCAACAATCTGAATATTCGCGATGGTTCCTATGAACCGATGCAAGAGTTTCCTATTCGCAAGATTTTGATTCCCTTTATCGAAGAAATATTTGGTAGAACATCGCTTGATGATTCAATCGGTTACTACATCGCTGCTCGGCCCGGGATTCGATTCATACCAAAAGATTTGGGGAACATGGAACTTTCCTATGCGATCGCTCAACTTAATTACAATGGAACACTGATCTATCCCATGGCAAAAGAGTTCCTTCCGGGAATTAACCACCGAATCTATTTCACTCTGAATCTCAATACAAAGAAATATCTCTCATTCACCGGATTTTTCCGCGGGGATTATTCTGAATTAAAAGATTGGAAATTTATGACATCACTGAGAGCTTCAGTGAAATTCTGATTATTTCAAAACCACTCGTGTTGCTCCACCACCACCTTCGGTATAGGGAGCAAAGGTAAATGAAGACACCTTCTCCGCCAGTGAACCTTCGAGAAGATCCATCACCATTCGTTTCATTTTCGAATCCCCACCAGATGAGTGATTACCTTTCCCATGAATAATGAGAATCTGCTGATAGCCACGCACTTTTGATTCATCGAATGTGCGGATAAGTTTTAGTTCGGCATCGCGAACATGCATTCCGTGAAGATCTACCGTTTTTTCAACAGCCCCTTTTGATCGATGAACACCTTCTTCACCGCGAACCTTCTTCTTATCAAAATCAACCGATTTCAATGCGATTCCGTGCTGATTAAGATGATCAACGATCGCAGATGAATCGGACTCTGAAAATCCTGAATCCTCAAATGAGTCATTCGTACATTTTTCTTCTTCGATAGACTCTTCAGTTATTTCTTCAATCGATTTTTGGAACCAATGCTCCGGCTCCATCGTCAAATCCCACTGATTCGGTTCTTCAAACCACAAATCATGAACATTCTCCGTCGTTTCGGTACCACTTTGTTCGGCTTGATATTCTGTGCGCTCTAAAACTTCTTTCTGCACAGGAAATTTTTCAACCTCGATTCGCTTACGAGATTTCCGGGCGAGTAATTTTTCCTGAAAATCACCGTACGGAAGTGATTGCTTTGCAGAACGTGCATATACTTCGGTCTCTTTTGATTCAAAACCATGGGAATCAATCCACGAAAGAATATCAATTGAGGGATTTTCTGAATCTGGTTCAACTGCAGGATCAGATAGAGGTTCAGCCTGTTCGAGAACCGGTGGAACTGACATTTTCTGTTTTAATTGAGCAAGGGATTCTAAAAAGTTCATAAGAGTTGATCATTTTCATGGTAAATAAAAAGTGGGATGAACGTTCACCCCACAAAATTAGCAGATTATTTTGAAAAAGAGAGACGAATCAGAACTCGATGGCGACTCTGATCAGTTTGCAATTTTTCCTGAGAAGCTTGGACTAACGAATAGTTGTAATCATAATCGAGAATCAAATTTCCGGTGATATGCAAAGAGATCAGATTTCTCATAACAAAATCCGGAGTTTCGATTCGATTGGTCGGCATGAACAGTCGAATATCACTCTCAGCAGAAATATAACGAGAGAGGTAGAGATTCGTATTCAGCATAAATTCAGGGCCATACTCAAATCGTTGATCATCACTGCGAACTAGAGTCGTATGAAGTACATTGCCCCGATAATAGCGAGTATAAATTGAATTCGTTGAATCGATGACCAAATCCTTATCGGCTTTAGCCTCCCAACTGTCCCATTTCTTTTCGTAATCCAGTCCAAACCCCGTGAGAAATCGCATGTTAGCTACGCGATTGCGCATGACTTGCACATTTCCACCAACGCCAGTCTGAAGGTGTACCGGTGAAATAAAAGGTGATACAACGACAGATTGCGACGTACTGTCGAACTTAATCACATCGGTATCGCGAAGTTGCTTCGGTACAGAATCGAGATAAATAAAGGTGTGAGTCGGCGCCGCTGATTTTTCAACGATTTCACTGGTCAACGCTTTCACGGCTTTAGGAAGAATCGCGGAAACGTACTCACCTCTTGCGTAGGGACCAAATCGTGGAAAAAGACGATAGGTCATCAACGTTGTAGCCCGAAGTTCATCCACGGTCGACCGAAGTGTTTTCAATTTAAACTCATCCGTTGAAAGCGTTACATCAGCCTTAATGAGATTTGAAATTTCAACCTTATTTCTCTTAAAACTCAGGCGATCATACACTAACAGTGAAAGTGCAGTTGTATTACCTGAAGTATCTGCCAACTTATCGGAAACGTAATTGAAATCTATATTCCCACCGACATTGAAATTGTGAGTCCAAGAACTGTTGTTTCTCCCCTGTAAATCTTCCAGAAGTACTCCTCCACCGAGAATTTTCCCAATGGTATCTTGCACAACAGTGAACCGCACAAATTCCCCCGGATGCGGTAAACGAACCGTAAGGAAATTGCTAATAGAGTTCAGCGAAGCTCCAACCCCAAGAATTTTATAGGTTCCTGCAGGTACAAACCAAATCCGTAAGTCTTCGTTAAGATCAATATCTCTCCCACGTCCACGACCGATCGGCGTGAGTGGATCGAGACTTGCCAGATCGTACTCACCGCGAATCGGAGCGGCATTTTCATCGACCACTTCAATGCGAAGCGCACACCAATCGGGCATGACCGGCGTCACTTTACCTTCTTCAACGTAGACATCACGGGTGAGTGGAAATTCGGCAAGATTACCGATATGGATTGTGTACATCCCCGGCAAGAGATCAAATTTCCGCCCTGTTTGTCCCGCTTGAAGCAATTTTCCAGTTTCATTTTTGATCATAATATCCGGTTCAATTGCACCGGGTTCGCTCATACGAGGAACAAAGATTGCGCCCATTCCAAGCCGAATCATCGCCGTATCCGCCGCGATCTGATCCGCGATCGATGGTGCATTCCACGTCAGAAAAAGTTTTATCGTGTCGATAGTCGAATTATCGCCGATTTTACCACTTTGCAACTCCTGAAGTTCTTGTTCACTCAACGTATTTTTCACCATATAGTTCAAATAATTTGAGTTAGAAAGTTCATCACCAGGGAGAGTTTGCGGAGGGCGAGCGGAAACCAGCGAGCCAAGAATCAACAGAAGTGTGGCGAATCGAATGATCATTGTACTCCTCCGCGATTTTTAAGTTCCTGATTCAACGTCTTATCCAACTCATTCATCAAGGATGATGCAAAATAATCAGTCAACTCAGACAGGGTCCGCACAACGTGAAGTGGCGAGTGAGTATCAACAATCTTACGTTGATCATACAACCGATTGTATACAACTTCGCCATCAGATAATCGCGTAAGAATCATACGGATCTTAAGGTGAGCAAACCATGTATCTTCGGAATCGTACTCTTCCATGGCAATTACCGTTCCCGCCAACTCATAATCCGGTTTTCCCTTTTCATCAAGGCGACGAACGGTACTGGTCACCAGTTTTAGTCCTTCGAGATGCGAATAAATTTGGTCGGTCATCATATCGGTTGGGCGAACGGCCCACTGGTGATAGCCGTAATATTCTAGTTCATAAGGACTTCTGCGATACACGATATTCGGTTTTGAATATGCTTTTTCAATTTCAAATGGTCGAAGGCGAATTGTGAATGGGTACGGTTCTTCCTGAAGGCGATCGGTTAATTGATCTGGTTGATAAGAGAGAAGATAAAATTGTTTTGTGATTGGTTTTGAACACGATGAAATAAGAATAAGAGCCAAAATGGCCACGATTTTTTTCATAAAACGATCCTTTGTCATGGCGGTGATTTTCATTTTCTGATTTTCCGTTTCTGTTGTGGAGAACCGCGAAGAAGCAGCGATGGATTTTCCAGAAGCATGGATGAAAGATCATTCACATTTTCCATGGTCTGCTTCAAATCTTCCATGGTTGAACCAAGATCTTCACGACTCTGGGTGAATGTTAGATTCAGATTATCGGTCAATGCTTTGACGGAAACAATTGTCGTATCCACATTATGGATAATCGACCCAACCGGACCTTTACCCTTCTCGAGATCAGCCACCATTTTGTTTGCAGATATTACCATCTGATTGGCATTGGACACCGTACTGTTAAGCATAACGGTCATTGAATCAAGACGCGGTGCATAACTGTCGAATCCTTCATTAATTTTTCCGGTAAGCTCGGCAACATTTGCAAGAGTCACCTGGACATCTTTTAATGAATCGGGATTGGTAACAGTGTTGAGATTGTTCAAAAGGATTTCAACTTTTTCCAGAATCGTACCCATACGATCGGTAAGTTCCGTCATGAGTGACGTTTTCGAAGGAATAACCGAACCCTCTTTCAGGAGTTTCGCCTCGTTGGTTCCGCCCATAATTTCGATATATTTCAATCCCGTGATACCAACCATTCCCGTTTGAACGATCATATCCTCTTTCATTGGGAAATCTTTCTCCACTTCAAGAGATACTTTCACCCGAGACAGATCTTTCGGATCGTAGCTGATTAACGTTACTTTTCCGATGGGAATCCCGCGGAATTTTACTTCCATCCCCTTTGAAAGGCCAGAGAGTGATTCGCCAATAAATTCAGAATAGTACACCGCTTTTTTTTCAGAAAGCTTGATTCCGATTCCGGCAGCCAAAACTAAAACCACTGACACAATCGCAATTACAATAAATATTCCCAGACGCGTTCGCTGAGCCGAAGTGATACTCACAGAGTGCTCCTAACGGTTAGTGTTGATTTTCCTTTTGACTCTTGAGCCGCAGTACTATTTTCCACGCGGTTAAAGAAATTTGACACGGGACCTTCCGTGAGTTGCAACGCTTTTTCGAGTGATCCATCATAGAGCACTCGCCCTTTTTCAAGATAGATAATCGAGTCGGCTATGGTCTTGATCGATTCTATCTCATGAGTAATCACAACGATAGTAACTCCCAAACGATCGCGTATCTCTTTGAGAAGTTCATCTAACCCTTTTGAAGTGACCGGATCGAGCCCTGCCGATGGTTCGTCGCAAAAGAGGATCGGCGGATCGAGAACCAGAGCACGGGCGATCGCCGCTCGCTTTCTCATTCCTCCTGAAAGTTCACCCGGAAACAAATCATACGCGATATCGAGTTTTACACTGTGAAGTTTATCCCGAACGATCTCTTCGATCAGCTCGTCGGATAATTTCGTGTGCATTTTCAGAGGAAGCGCAATGTTAGCACCCACTGTAAGTGATCCAAGAAGAGCACCATACTGGTACATAACGCCGATCCGTTTTAACATCGCCATGGTCTCCGGTGAATCGAGTTCTCCGATTTTTGTACCCAAGATAGTAACAGAACCTTCACACGGGGTAAGCAAACCAATTGCGTGTTTCAACAACGTCGTTTTACCGCACCCTGAAGTGCCCAAAACAACTTTAATTTCTGCGCGATGAAAATCAGTACTGATGTCGTGAAGAACCGTGCGATCTCCGTACTTTGCCTTAATTTTCCGAATTTCAATTACCGCTTCATTCATGATCACCTCAGTAGAAAAATGAGAAGATCGCGTCGGCAACAACGATCACGAAAATAGTTGAAACTACCGATTGCGTCGTCGCACGCCCAACCTCTTCAGCGCCGCCACTCACGCGAAATCCGTAGTAGGAACCGATCCAGATAATCAACCACGAAAAGACTAATGATTTTAGGAGTGATATGACAAAATCTTTTACAATAATATTCTTAACAAACTCATCTAAAATCATTTGTGGAGCCATTCCCACGGTGACAAATGCGACGATCGCTCCTCCGAGAATTCCCGTCATAATCGCCAGAACGGTCACAAGAGGCATAGTCAATGACAACGCCCAGAATTTTGGCACCACGATAAACTGAATCTCATTGAGACCCATTGTCTTAAGTGCATCGACCTCTTCCTGGACTTTCATTGTTGCAATTTCAGCGGTGGTAGCAGAACCGGTTCTTCCTGCGAGAATTATTGCGGCCATAAGTGGGCCAAGTTCCCGGATCATCCCCTGAACGACCAGCGCAATCAGGAACACATCAGCCCCAAACGCTTTCAACTGAATCGCCGACTGCACCGCCAGAGCGACCCCGATCAAGAATGTCAGAGCAAGCGTAATCCCCAGTGCTCCATACCCAAGGTGATACATCTGTTCGCCAAGCACACCTTTGCGGAAATCGCGCCGTTCAATAAGCCCAATAGTTCCCCAATAAAGCATCTCAACGAGCATAGATAGTGCGATTTTGAATTCTGAAAATTTTTCATAAACGGTTGTACCAATTGATTCAAAAACGGAAGATGCTACATTATTGGACGAGGTATCAGCAACAGGGCGGGATTGTTGTATTTGATTGAGAATCACTTCACGGATCTGATCAACTTCAACTTTTCGCCGTCGCTCCATGAGATGAACGAGCGCAATTCCCGCAGAGTCAATCGATTCTGTCGCACTGAAATTGAGAAGAACCGGAGTGGTGGCTTCAAGAAGCGAAGCACCTGTCGATTCAACCCAGTGACGGTCGATAGTTTGTGGAAGTTGTATCGTTTCCATGAATCCTCAAATTGACAATGTTGATTATTAATATAATTGATCAAAAGACAATTCCGCAGGAATCAACTGATCTTGAGGGAAATGAACCAGCACTATTTAGAAAATACGGCGAACAATCGGAAGTTTTACTCCAATCCACGTTGCAAGAAGTGAAATGAAAAAAACCAGCAGCGCGACAGTTGGAATGGAAAAAAGTGAATCAAAAGAGCTGTAAGAAAGTCCGATTTTTTTTATCATCACAATAAAAAATGGATGAATCAGATATATCCCCATAGTGAGTGAAGAGAGCTTCTTGGTAACTGTTTCTGAAATAATTGGGCGATTCCATTTTTTCAGCAAATAAAGAATTGAAATTGACATAGGTATCACAGTTATGCTGAGATATTGATAAAAATACGCACCTGCTGCGGCGTTTTTAAGATCGCTCCAAAAGTAACACCCCGCACCAGTCGCTCCAACCGAACCCAGAAATAGTAATATCCAAACAATCGAAGATACGTTCCGTTGATCATTTCGAATGAATAAACCGATAAAGAAATAAGGAATATACGCGAGAAATGTCATAAGAAACAGTTTAAATTCAATCCGATATACAGCGACATACACTGCACTACTTGCGGCAATGATAAACCCAACTGCAGTAAAAAATGAGATCTCACGATCAGAAGAGTGAACGACAATCTTGCGCAAAAATGGAGTAAACAGGTAGAGCATTGAAATCATGTACAAAAACCACAAATGATAGAACGCTTTTCCCTGCAAGGTCAACCGAACTAAATCTCCTTTAATCTCTTTTGTTTGAAATCCCCATATCAAGTAAAAAATGGTCCAGAACAAGAGAGGAATCAGAATTTTACTCACTCTTTTTTTGTAAAAAGTTCTCAATGTTTCATTTTTTTTCGGATCAAGCAAAAGCGCACCACTCATCATAACAAACACGGGGACACACCAGCGAGTCATCGAATCGTACACATTTGCAACCCACCACGTTTCAGATCCAATTTTCGCCCCCGCTTGAGCGAGAGATGCGCAATGAAGGAGAACCACCGCAAATATCGAAAGAATACGGGCGTTGTGCAACCAAATCATGTTCTTTTCCTTTTTTGAATTA
>DYSA01000149.1 GCA_020726425.1 Fibrobacter succinogenes
ATTTTGATACACGACGGCCAACCATCAAAAGAATCGCCGGCACAATCGCAGTAACATGGAACAGAATAAATAAAATGAGAGATCGCGGATTGCGAGTGTCCGCGGTCAGGGAGTGGCGAAGATCGATAAAATCGCGAGTGATCCCCGCAGTAACATGCCACTTGTGAATCTCTTCGGGAGGAAATGGGGAATTAAAAATGGCGGTAAGAACTGAGTTCAAACCGCCGGATATTTCGGGCAAGAGTAGCGCATACAGTGACATTCCGCAGAGTGTAGCCAAAATCGGTCGCCAAATTTTCCCCGCCGATGATTTCACCAACTACTGCTCTTCAGAATCATTTTCCGCTTCGTCGTTTACTTCTGCAGAATCACCACTTTCTGAAGTTACCGAATCACTTTCATCAGAACCACTCATCTCAAAGGGATTCGACTCTGTAGTTGCGGTATCAGTGGCCAATTCCTGTTCGATCTCCTGTTTGATCTCCTGTTTGATAGAATCGTGTTCAACTCGTGCCGAATCACTGATCGCATCTTCAAATAAATTCTTTACCGTGTCTTTGGTTTCCGTAAATACCGCAAAAAAGATTGTGTACACCCCAAGAACGACAAGCGCCAGAGTATTGAATACCACGCCGGCAATCGCCGTTCCATTGTTGGTGGTCTCTTCGCGTTTTTTCGCTTGAACAAGAAAGATAATCCCAAGTACTAACCCCGTTATCGCGGGGATCGAAGCCACATACCCGCAAAGAGGAATGAGAGAAACAAAAAAGGAAAGAAGTCCAATTACCAGTGAAGCAACACCCATGAAATACTCCTGTTATAATTTGATTTTTGCGATCAAAATATACGAAGTGGCTTTGGGGATGCGGGGAATCAAAATGAGTAGGAGAGTTTTAATTCGCGCTGGTTCACGTCGAACGTAAAGCGAATACGATTTTCAGGGGGAGTGAGATTGATCGGATCGGTAACCGCTGTGTAGATATTTGAAAGAAGAGGATATTGAAGAATATCGAGCGTAACCTGTTCAAGGTGATTGAACAGAGGTCCATTGCCGTATTCCACCGTAATTTCTGGTTTTTTAGGCTCTTGAAAAAGCATCCGCACCGATTCGGGAAGAGTTATTTCAGAAAGCACTTCGTTGGAAGAAGTAGCAAGGATTTGCGCAGAATCGTGAACTTTAAGTTGTGCGTCAATAATCGAATGAGCTATCGATGCTCCTACTGTCGATGACAGCACAACCGACTCATCGGCGTAGCTGGAAATCGTTAAGAGTAGAAGAAAGAGTAATCTCACAAATCCTCCGAAGAGTTAAAACACATTCACATAAACTACACATAAAATAGATAAAAGTCTGTAAAAAATTGTTTGGATCCAATTCATTCTTTGTGAATTTTCATCCTGCTATTTCCAATACTCTGACAAGACAGGGTGATTCAGTGTAAAATCAACCCAAAAAATATGCGATGTTTGGGTGGAAATCTCTTCGTTAATCATCTCAGTGATCTCTTTCAATGGATCACTCATTGCGCTCCACCACGTTGAATCGTTGGGGTAGCCAATCTGAAAACCAACATCATTTGGAGCATAGTAATCCGCCCAATCGCCGAATTCACGAATAAGTTGCGAAGCAGAACTATAGCCTTGAGTATCATTAATATAGATAACATCGCTTACAGGGCCGGTTCCGCAGTAGTCGGGAATCCAATGTTTTACATAGACTCGATACGATGAGTTATACTTTTTAACCGCCGCATCCCACTTACGAAGTTCTTCATTGGTGAGTTTTGTATTGATGCCTCCATCGGCTCCGTTGGTTTCACCAGTGGAAGGATACCATTCGATATCGACACCAAATCCTGCAACACAAGGGTGATGGCTGTATTTATCCATTACCAACTTGATCAGCGTATCCATATCCGCCATACCCGCTTCAACCTGAAGGAACACTTTTGCTCCAATCTTGTCAAATTCAGCAAGATAGGGTTCGTGTTTATCTATGCTTTCAACAAATTCAATGTTTGGATAGGTTTTTCCGGTAGGATTAGGGAATTCAAGGCGACACTCTGAACTGTCAATTCCACCGACAATCCACACCGCTGATGGAATTGATCCGGGGATTTTTGCGGCCATTTTCTGGTACACAGAAGCGATTTGAGTCGGCGAAGGAAATGAACCAAATCCGTAGTACGAAGAACGGGAACCGACGAATTTCACCGGATTTGTTGATCCAGTTTTGGGCGAAACGGTGACGTAAAATGTGTCAATTCCAACGGCAGTGTCAGAAGTTGCTTTTACTTGAACAGCATTTACACCAACACTGTTTAAGAGAATTGTCGTATCAAGATCGCCGCTAATCCATCCCTTTGAAGGATCGGTATCGAGCCCATTTATTTTCCAGAAAACGGATACCTCCGATTCAGAAGCGGTGGCGGTAAAAGCGACTGACTCTCCAGCGACTACCGCTCGAACAGATCCTGTCAATGAAACCTGAATACTTTCAACCAGAATCTTTTGTTTTATCGGAAGAACTTCATCGTTATTACAGGCGACAAAGAAAAAACTCAAGGCAGTAAAAAACACGACACGAAGTGAAATCATAGATAACCTCAACAAAAAAAGGTGGCATAGGATCAAATATACCACCTTTTATCAAAAAATTCTTGCAATTTATCGTCGTTTTAAAATCTCTTGTGCTGCGTAGTATCCTGATTTTAAAGCTGGAATCATACCACCTCCGGGAAACGACCACGCACTTGCAAGATATAACCCTGCAACCTTTGTTTTGCTACGTGGTCTCTGAGGTCCGAGCTGGCGCACATCCTGCGCATAACCATAGACTGATCCACCGGGATTGTTCGTGTAACGTTCGAACGTCTTTGGCGAGGCAATCGAGATATACTCAACGCAATCGCGGAATCCGGGGAACCGTTTCTCCATGGCAGACAAAATCTGTTCACAGTGAAACTCTTTTTTCGCCACGTACTGCGGTTCCGATAAATTTTCCCAACCCGGCATGAGATCCAAAACGGTACAGCAGGCCGTGGGTTTGTTCCCTTCGCTCGGAAACATATCAAGAGCGGAATAGTTCGTCAGGAACAGAATACGTTCACCGTAGTTGTCCGCGTAATTGTGCTTTTTCATATTCGTGAAATCGTTGTAGCCGTTAGGGAAGATGATCGATGAGTAGTTGTCAATCCCGATAGACGCGAGCGGTTGTTTCAGCCCAAAGTACACTTGGAAAATCGATGGGCTTTGAGTGAAATTGCGGTACGGCTTCATCAACTTTTCGGTTATCGTCGGTGGGAACATCGCTGCTAACCGCGGGAACGGAACATTCCCGACCACGATTGGCGCAGAAATACTCTCTTCGTGGCCAGATTTCGCAGGACGGCATTTCACACCGGAAACCTTCCCCTTGGTGAGTTCTACCGAAGTAACTTCACAACCGAGACGAATCTCCCCTCCGTGCGATTCAATGATTTTCACGAGCTGAAGTGCGATCTCGTAGGATCCTCCAGTTACCTGAGCTGCCCCGCCGCGGAAATAGCTCGACTGAGCGGCCATAAAGTGAATCATGCTGTAGTCATCGGGATTGTCGTGGTAGTACGACGCGTTTGCCGCAATGAGCATTTTCAGGCGGTGGTTGTCGGTGAATGTTTTCATATAATCGCCAAGATTCCCGCGGAAATTCTTGAATAGTTCGCGGTGGCCTTTGATAAATGCGGGCAGATTGAGAAACTCTTTGAGCGTTGTCTTGCGAATCCCCATCACCTGATCGTAAATCTTGCGGGAGAGATCGAAAAACTCATCAATTTTATCTTTTTGATCGGGA
This sequence comes from Fibrobacter succinogenes, assembly GCA_020726425.1. Taxonomy (GTDB): domain Bacteria; phylum Fibrobacterota; class Chitinivibrionia; order Chitinivibrionales; family Chitinivibrionaceae; genus JAIFMU01. The sequence continues at coordinate 3,833 of DYSA01000149.1, forward strand.
CAAACGGAGAGATATGCCGCTTTCGCCCCTTCGAGAGTATCGGGAATAACCACATCGAGTCCTTCGGGGCCGATCACACGGAAAAATTCGTGAAGTCGAATGAAATTGAGTGATCTGTCCAGACCAAACTCGGTGAACATATCGCGATTTTTGATATCGTCCCCGAACATTCCGTCCAAAGCGTGAAGTGATGCTTCGAACCGAAATCCTTTGCGCTTGAAAAACGAGGCATATCCTCCGGGAATCGTATGGCGCTCGAGAACGATCACCCGTTTTCCCTCTTTTGCAAGTTTCGTTGCAGCCATTAGACCGCCAAGGCCCGCCCCTGCGACGATTACATCATAGGATTCCGTATAGGTACTCATCTGATTTTCCAGTCATTGAAGAGATTCTACCAAAAAGCAAAGTCAGAGAATATAGTTTGGGCGAAGAGTTGCCAACCTGCTCTGGTGAATCGAGAACGGCAAAATATGTAGGAATAGTGAAGCGATATCGTTCAAAAGGGGGACGAACATTTGTCCATCCCCTTGAACAATTCAAACGGTTACACCTATTGAGCGAGATTCAATTTCTGAGTGACCACCGTTGACCCCGCTGAAAAACGAGAAATTACCACCGATGAAGCAATTTTGTCATAGGATACAGCAAAAACTCCTTCCGATGGAAGATCGCTGCTCATGAGACGCTGTCCACTGAGCGAATAGAGTTCAAATCTCCCTGCCTGAGGAGCGGAAATCGAAAGTGAATTCGACAGAATGGCACAGGAGTAGTGCTGAACGGAAAGATTCGCTGTGTTGATCGACACGACTTGATCTTTCGCTACAAACGTGACCGGATCTTTTTCCCCCATGAGCGGGAACGAATTTTTCACTCCGGCGGAATCTTTTGCAGTAATGTAATACGAAACATCGCGATAAGATACTGCTCTTCCTCCAACAGTATGAATGAACGGAATAGTTGCAACGTAGAATGAATCTACTTTTTCCACAGCTACAGATTGATACGGCGCCGTTTTCGAAGTGCGGTACCACAAAAGTGTAGAGTCGAGATCAACCCCTTTTTTGCTGAACGCGGTAATCTTGCATTTCACTTCGATACCATCAGCGGTAACATCAACCGTGTCGAACAGTGGAGTGTGTTCAATGTAGAGCATATTCCGTTTCGCAATTCCTTTGGTTCGGCAGTGAAGTGCATCAGTACTCATCCACGGATTTGGGCCGGTATTGGTGATTCCCACAATGTCGTATCCCGGCATCGCTTCTTTGTACACCGCTAACGCCTTCGCATCGTTTGCAGTTCCCTGAATCGGTACGAAAACGCGATTGTTCACGATGGTCGAATTCGTGTACGGTTCGCCGGAAGTAAACACCCGATACACCTTGTACGGAGTTCCATACGGGGAAATTTGGGACGCGAAATAATCAGCCACTTTATCGTATGCGACTTTGTTCGATCCGCTCACCGAACCGATGAGAATCTTATCCGGCGCGAGGTACTTTCCCCAGCAATCGACGTGCTTGATATAATCACCCAACGGATCGATCGTAATGTGGTAGTTGTTGATCCCCAAATAGGTTTTCATCACTGCTCGCACCTGTGCTTCTGTTTTTGCAGGATTCTCTTCGGTGACCAGCTCCGTAGAGACCGCTTCGCCCAGACCATTGGACATGTAGTTTCCACCGCACTGCTGAAGATCCATGTAGTACGAACTCATACCCAACGTGTTCGCCAAGAATGTCGGAAGTGTATCGTCGTTGGGGCGAGGGCGATTGTATTGGAAATCGACAATGCTGATTTTCTGATCCCCTTCGGCAATACACCAGGGACCGTAATCGCGCGTCCAGTACGAATCGACGCCTTTCACCGGAAGAATCGCAATGCTATCCATGATCGCACTTGTTTTTGAGAGTTGTGATTTCACCGTGGCCACATTCGCAGATGTAGCGGTAATAATAACCTTGGTCGTTTTTGTGAGTTCTTCGATGAGATTCATCTGAAAGCCAAAACTGTTTGCATAGGCGATAACAACTGCATCGACCGGTTCAAACTCCGCAATGGAGCGCGGTTTCGAAGGAACTGCCCGCGTCAGTGGTGCTCGGTTGGTCTGCAAATACGATTCACGGGCGATGGACTCTTTTGCCGTGAGCCAGTGAGCAGGTCGGTCGCCATAATTTGCTTGCCAAACAGAATCACGGTTTGGAGAAAGGTCAATGTCCGAAGCAATAAGTGAACTGGTCAGTGCGATTCCGAGAAGAATTTTTTTCGCCATGGAGAATCCGTTGTTAAAGTGTAGCTACTCAGGTGGTTTCCAAACCAAAAGTTGGCTCCAGAACTCGTTCCAAGCGTCC
>DYSA01000768.1 GCA_020726425.1 Fibrobacter succinogenes
TTCATTGATTTTAAGCATCCAGAAATGTCGATTATTTAAGTTGGACTACTTACCAATGACCTATTAAAGGAAATCCCATGAAACCGTTTGCCGTTCTTCTTCTCGCCGTTTCGTTCTTGATCAGTTCAGAACTTAAAACCGGCTACTATCTCACGCTGAAAGATTTTTTAAACAACACTCCCACTCCTGCAACAATTCCAACACGCGTATCAGAAGGACGGGGCGAGTTCGGCACGGAAGCTTCGGCGTATTTTGTGGAAGAACAGGAGAACAATGAGTATAAAAAGGTTCGTGGAGAACTGTTTGCCGGCTATTGCGACAGCGGGAAAGTCTATTTAGTTGACAATCCCAATCCATTTAAAGGAAGAATTATGCGTTCCGTTGTGATCGGTAGAAATTTCAGTTATTATCACGGAGTTGATTTTCAAATGAACAGCGGTGGCGGTTCCACAGGCGGCGCTTCGTTCAGCACTCCGGCGGGAAAAATGTCAACCGGCGGATCAATGAATGGCGGCGGTTCGACACCGGTTCCGGTTCTTGTGGTGATCAACATGAAAACCGGCGAACAAACCAGCGTTGCAAACTCGATATTTCAAAAACCCACCGTAAAAGCACTGTTCGCCGAGTATCCGGAACTTTTTGAAAAGTACAAAGCCAACAAAATAAGAACGCTGAGCGCAATCGAGTCCTATCTCATCCAAGCGAATGAACAGACCAACTAATTTTTGTCTGTTCGGGCGAATACTACTCGTCCTCTTTCATCACCCGTAGCCAATCAGGTTCTGGAGGAGGATATACAACGAGTTTCGGCATTCGCCCCCTTGATTCCAAGGCCGGAGAGATTGTGCAAGAATAGTGAGTTGAAAACCACATTTTGGTAGGGTCACGGCGTGCCGTGTCCGATGTTACACAAAAGTCATTGTTGGTAGGGTCACGGCGTGCCGTGTCCGAGGTTACACAAAAGTCATTGTTGGTAGGGTCACGGCGTCAATGCTGTAGCGCTTATTTTCCCAACCTTTTTTAGTCACATGTCGTTACGA
>DYSA01000150.1 GCA_020726425.1 Fibrobacter succinogenes
TCATAAGTGCCTGTGCGGTTTCTGTAAATGGAACATTGAGTGTCATATAGACCGATGCGGCGTAGACGATGTGCGAACTATCAACGCGATCCACGCTCAATATTCGCTTGTTACTGTGAATATACCCATTCGTTTGATCCTGTAATTCGGAGAGCTTTTTATTGGTTTGAGCCGAGAATCCCGAAGTAACAAGAATTGTAAAAGTAAATAGAGCAAAAAGAGCACACTTCATAGTAGCAACCTGTCCTTAGTAAATCAAAACTTGGTGATTGCAAGATATATTGATTCACGTTGCATTTCATATATTTGAATGTTAGAATCGCCCCCATGTACAACCCTTTCCTGCGGATACTTTCATGAAAACGTTTACCGTAACCGTCGAAAAAGATCACATCTCCAAGCTAACCCACGTTTCACCGATAAACGCACTTTCAGAACTGATCTGGAACGGACTTGATGCGGATGCCACATCGCTGGCGCTCACCATTGCGGGCACTCCACTGGGAGCTTCAAGTATCGAACTGTCGGATAACGGCCATGGAATTTCATACAACGATGCAATAACGCTGTTCGGAACCTTGGGCGGTTCGTGGAAACGGGACAAGAAACAGACTGACAACCGCCACCGAATTCTTCACGGGCGCGAAGGTCAGGGACGGTTTCGATCATTCGCAATCGGATCGTTAGTCACATGGAAATCGGTCTATCTCTCGGAAGGAAAACGGTACAGTTTCTCTATCACGGGAACACTGGAAGAGATAAATCGATTCACCCTCACGGATCTGGAAATTGTATCCGAAGAAACTCCCACAGGTGTAACAGTGACCATTGAAAACATTACCAAGCACGCCGGTTTTTTTGATCCCGCATCAATCCGTTCGAAACTCACCGCGATCTTTGGACTCTATCTTCAGTGCTATCAAAACACAGAGATCACCGTCGCAGGAGTAAAACTCAATCCCAAAGATTTGATTGTTCGCCAGAGCAATAAAAAGCTCAAAGCCATTTCGTATGAAGAGAACTCCCATCTCTTTTCAATGGAACTGGTCGAATGGAGTGCCGACTCAGGACAGGAGATCTACTTCTGCAACGCCGGCGGTTATCCCCTGTCACGGTATGAACACTCAGGACTCAAGATTGACAGCGGGAAATCTTTTTCTGTCTATCTGAAATCATCGTTCTTTGAAACGCTCAATAGCCGTGGCCTGCTTCAGATCGCCGGAATGGTTCCTGAACTCAATGATTCGGTGGCTCTTGCAATAAAAAAAGTAAAACAACTTTTCGCCTCTAAAGAGAAAAAAGAGCAGGATACGGAGATTCAGAAATGGGTGGATGAAAAAATCTATCCGTACACCGATGAAGCGGTACTTCTTTGGCAAAAAAGTGAACGCAGAATTTTCGATACAGTAGCTCATCAAATGAGTGTCCGCCTTCCGGAACTGAAAAAATCACCACGGTCTGTGCGGGAGTTTCATTTCAATCTGCTGAAAGATATTATTGAAAAGAGTCCTGAAGCAGTTCCTTCAATTTTCAATCCCCTCTTGAAAATCAATTCTGAAGAAGCAGAACGGTTAGAGCAGCAAGTGAATCGATTTGTTCGTCAGCGCGAACGGAATCAATAGAGTCAATTCGACACAGATAACGCAAACGGGCGACTTCAGTTTGAAGTCGCCCGTTTGTATTTCATCAAGAATCAGTTTCTTATTTCTTACAGACAAAAACCGTATATCGACGATTCGGTTTGATCTCTTCGACGGTTGGAAAAAGTCGTTTCAAATAGGGATTGTAGTTCAATCCGCTATTGGCAACCATGATAAATTCACCACCAACTTTCAGTTTTTCTGAAACCTGCTTGAGAAGGCGAAGTCCCACAGCCACAGAGAAACTGGTATCGAGATGAAACGGCGGATTGCTCACTACCGCATCGATAGAATCATTTTCAAAATGAGTTAAACCATCATCCCACAGAACGCGAGCAGTGGGATTGTTGATCAATGTCGTTTCTGCGGCCATACGCGAAGAGTCAACCGCGATAAGTTCATTGATATCAGGACAGTTCTGTTTCAGATAACGGGTAATTACGCCATACCCAGAACCGAGATCAACCACTCTTCCGGTGAGATTACTGCGAATATAGGGAAGCAATGCAGCCGTTCCCTTATCGAGTCGACCGTTGGAAAAGGTGTTGCTGTAACTTTCAAATTCGCCAAGATCGGGGATTTCAAATGAGGTGGTAGGGCGTTCTTTAAGCGACCGGCCATTGTGAGTTGAACTAAACAAAACCGCTTTCTTTTCAACGCGATGAGTGTGCGTTTCGCCGACTCGTTTTTCCAGTGTTTCGCGCGTGTGTTCAGAAATGTGTTTTACCATTCCAGAAGAGAGATAGATCGTTTTTTCATCGGTACACCGACTGAGAACTGCGATCTGATCAACCATATAACGACTTGCTTTAGGTATACGCATCAGTACGATATCGTAATGAGGTTGTTCTGTTGTAGCAAACTCAACCGAATCGACATAGGTAAACTGCGACACATCTTCACCGTAGTTCACAAAGTTCTGTTCCACGCTCACTCGTGCAAAAATGGAATCAGAGGTGACGGTAGGTTTGTAATCGCGAAGGAGATAGGGCAAAACGCCACTGTCATCGTTGAGAATAATGATTTTAGCACCTTCAAACAGAAGGTCATTTTCGATTAAGTGTGTATAGAGGTAACTGTCTGCGGCATCCCAAGGCTGATGATTTTTGTCGATCTCAGGGTAGCTGATGAACTTTGACTTATCGATCTCTGCGAATGGTTTCATTTCCAATCCTTTACATTTGATATGCTGATTCAATTCCGCGAATTTCATTTATTCGTCGGATTACTTCGTCGCGAATGATATTCGATTCCACCTGAAGGGTCAGTTCGGCGGAGAAATGGTGCTGATCAGGAATTGCATTAATCCCAAGTAGTTGAACGCCACCCACCGCGCGAACGCAGTTGACAACGGTACTCAAGATATTCGGTTCATCTCGACCGGTGACTCTGATTTTCGTATCGAAACGATCCTCTTTTTTACCGCGATTCCACTGAGCAGATACAATTCTATGAGCATGATTCAAAAAAAGATCCCCAGTATTTGGGCAGGTCATACGATGAATTCGCACACCTTTGTTTACTGAAATAAAGCCAAATACCTGATCACCTCGCACAGGATTACAGCATTTCGCAAGCGAATACTGTACGCCATTAATACTCTCATCAATCACAAGTGCATCATCTTGTGAATACGATGCTTTTATCTTATCGGTAATGATTTCCGGTTCCGATTCAACCAATTCAACTGGTTTTGTTTCAAAAACCTGTTTAACCTGAAGAATATCGAGTGTTTGTTCGCCAATCCCTTCGTAGAGATCGGCGCTATTCGCCACACCAAAGTGAGCAATAAGTTTATCTAAATTGATCGCATCAAACTGAAAACCAAGCTGTTCCAACTTTCGTTTTACCAACTCTTTTCCAACATCGAAGAATCGATGTCCGCGATCTTTGAGCGCTCGCTTAATGCGGTTTTTGGCTTTCGATGAGTGAACAAAATCAAGCCACTCTTCGTTGGGCATTTGCCGCTTGTTCGTTGTAACAGAAACAATATCAGCATTTTTAAGAATCTGACGGATGGTAACGTGTTTCCCATTCACCGTTCCGCCGGTGCAAGTCAGACCCACATCAGAATGAACCGCAAAGGCAAAGTCGAGAATCGTCGATCCGGCGCGCAACTGTTTGATCTGATTTTCTGGAGTAAACACAAAAATATCATTGCCATACAGTACACTTTTCAGGTCATTCTCGCGGCCCGGTTCGTTGCGATTTTCCAGAGCCGAACGCATCTCCGCAAGCCAATCGCTCTTGGTTCCAGTAGACTTTTCTTTGTATTTCCAGTGAGCTGCGTGTCCTTTTTCTGCGATCTCATCCATGCGACGAGACCGAATTTGCACTTCAACCCACTCCCCTTTTTCCGTTTGAACCGTCGTGTGAAGTGATTCATATCCACTTGATTTTGGGTGAGAAATCCAATCTCGCAGTCGTTTTGGAAATGGAATGTACTCTTCGGTGACGATTGAGTAGGCTTTCCAACAGAGCTCTTTTTCTTTGGAACGATCATCGGTATCGACAATAATTCGGATTGCAAATTTGTCATATACGCCATCAACGGAAACCTTTTGGGCTTTCATTTTGTTCCAGATAGAATAGATCGATTTGGGGCGACCTTTTATTTCACACTGAATATCCGAAGCACTCATTTTTGACTTGAGAGGAGCGATAAATCCATCGATAAACGATTCTCTTTCACCTTTTTTTGCGGCTAACTGGTCAGCGATATCGCGATAGATCGGGTAGTGAGCGTGTTTCATCCACTGCTCTTCCAACTCAGTCTTAATGGCGTACAAACCAAGACGATGTGCAATCGGAGCATACAGATGGTGTATCTCTTGCAAAATTTCTTCACGCTGCGATTCTTCGACCGTTTTAAATGAACGCATACGGCGAAGTTGTTCAGCCAAAAGAATGAGAACCGATCGCGGGTCAGGTGAGAGTGTCAACACAAGTTGAATAAAACTATCTGTTTGTGTTGTTAATCCTCGCTTATTCAGCCGGACAATTTTCACAATTCCTTCAACGAGATGAGCGATTGAATCACCAAAGATTTCATGAATTTCAGAAATGGAGATCAGGTCGTGCTGAGCAAAGTTGTAGAGAAGTGCGGCGATTTCAGATTCAGCGCGAAGAGATATTTCCGTGGCAGCTATATCAGCACACGATTCAGACTCTTCGACGAGATGAGCAAAACCGGGGGAATCGATGGCAACCGATCGAATATAGCGCATAGCCTCTTCGACCAGATTGCGATCCTGTAATGAGAGTTCTGGCGTTCCGCTCATGGGCGCTCTGAACCTGAATCTTCTTTATAAATCGTTTCAAATTTGCTATATACCAATGTATTAGCAGGAACAGACCGTGTGATCCACGCATTTCCTCCGATAACAGAATTCTTTCCGATAACCGTTTCCCCGCCGAGAATCACGGCACCGGAATAGATAATCACGTTATCTTCGATATCGGGATGGCGTTTTTTCCCTTTAAATTTATTGCCTTCGCGGTCATAAGGTGAAAACGCGCCAAGTGTTACACCGTGATACATGGTTACATTTTTCCCGATATTACAGGTTTCCCCAATTACGACACCGGTTCCGTGGTCGATAAAGAATCCTGCTCCGATGTTTGCACCGGGGTGAATGTCAATTCCTGTTTTGCTGTGTGCACGTTCAGCCATGATCCGGGGAATAACCGGAACACCGAGCGCGTAGAGTTTGTGAGCAACTCGATGAGTTGCAACAGCTTCGATATAGGGATAACTCAAAATGATTTCATGGAAAGACTGACACGCAGGATCGCCCTTGAGCCCCGATTCGATATCTTTCATAAGCGTATCACGGATTTCAGGAAGTGCCTTGATCAACTCAACACTCGCCGAGTTAGCTGTCTCTTCGCAATTGCATACTTCGCAATTTCCCGTGGCACAGTGATAGGTTAAAACATCTTTCACGTGCATTGTAAGATCACGACAAATATGGCGTAACATATCATTTATATAGAAATTCATATCTTTCGAGACCACAGAAGATTTGCTGTATGCGCCGGGAAACAGAACCGCAAGAATATCATCGAGAACCCGATAGATATCATTTCTTCCTGCCACATTGAGTCCTTCGTCGGTTTCAATGTGATAGGTTCCGGTTATTTTCTGTTCCAAAAGATCTGCGATTGCGGGAAGTTCGCTATTGATCCACTCTTTCATGGTCACCTACCCTCTAACTGATTTAATGCTCGTAATATATATGATGGTTCCAGTACACTTTGGCCATGAGAATTGCTTAAACAGCTATCTTTTTGCTCTTTTCATACTATTTCACCGATACAATTAAAACTCCTAAGATTTTGCAATCGCAGAAGAGAGACACATCTGTACATTTTTTCACACATATAATCATAAATTGACGTTTAAAATTTGATATGAGACAATTTCGAACAACGAAACAACTCCAATCTTCACCCAAAAGGCATACTTGGCATATTCAATGCT
>DYSA01000151.1 GCA_020726425.1 Fibrobacter succinogenes
GAACTGTTGCTACTCATCAAGATACTATCGGCATTCCAATACACAACGGTTTTACGATTTGTTTTGTAGCCATACTTTGTTTTATCGTTTGTCAGAGAATTGTCAAATACTTCGTTACCGTCACCATCAGAAACTAACGAGCCAAAATCGTTATAGGGAAGAGCAAAATAATAGGGGTTTTCGGTGTTTTTGTAGCTGGAACTTGTCGGAAAGCCATTTGCATCTCGGACCAGTGATGGTTTATCTTCCAGTCCATAATCAATTGTCCAAGATGACCGCCACGCGCTTCCGTAATTGGAAATATCTCCGTTGTCATCACTCGCCCCTTCGCCAACCCAGAACAGTGACGCGATTATATTTGTATGGATAGGCCACGCTGGAGCTTCTTCATTGCTCACCGTAATTACTACCGATGAAACGACACTTTTATATCCTGAATATTTTGCCATGACATAAAATGTCGGTGTCGATTCTGATGTTTTTGTGTAGCTCTTTGTTGAGCTGCCTTCTGTCCATCCCGAAGTCGTATCCGAAGCACTGCCGCCTTCACGCCAGAAGTAGGTAACACCTGATTTTGAAGAAGATGCAGTTAGAGTGAACTCTTCGTCAGGTTTTACCCATGTCTTGTTCGTTGAGACAGAAACGGTCATTGTTGGGGTTGAAACAGTTACTGCTTTGGATGAAATTTTAGTTTTGCTTCCAGATTTCACACAGACATAATATGATTTTGAAGAAGATGCTGTGTAGGTTTTTGTATTTGCAGAACTAAATGAAGAAAATCCAGTAGTATCTGAAGCACTTCCACCTTCACGCCAAGCATATTCGGCATCTTTTGCCTCAGTAGTTGCCGTTAGTGTAATTGTTTCACCGGCAGTATATGAAGATTTATTAGCGTTCAATGTAACGCTGATTGTATCAGATCCCTTTGATGTCGATCCTGCGACTACATCCTCAGAACATCCAACAAAAAATCCAATAGAGAGAGCGGCAAGCAGTAGCCCTAACAGTCGTTTCATAATCACAGCCTCCGGCAGTAAGTTGTTTGGTTCATCTGTTCGTAAAATAGTAAAGAAATTGGCGGTTCGCTTGTTCTAGTACGGAATAGTGTCATTTTTGGGAGAAATGAGTATAATAGGAGCGAAAAAATCAAATTGCATATGACCATTTGGTTCAGTATCTCATTCTATTTAATTGAGTTTCAGATGTTTTAATTGATACTGTGCAGGAACGGTTGAATTCCTTTACATTCTCAAAAAATGGATGTTTTTGAAGAGATGTAAACGAAAAAGTACGAAATAAAACCCAAGACAATAGATTAGCTTGGGTTTTATTTCGCTTACGCAGATTTGAATTCTACTATTCCCCTTCGACAATATCATCGGTCACCGACGCGGTGTCGGTGTCGCGCGATTCGCCATCGGCAAGTCGAGCGAGTGCCTTGCGATATTCGATCGGGGTGACTTTCACGAACTGCGGGAGCATCTCGTTCCAGTCTTCGATGATCTTGGCGGAGTACTGACTGCCCGTGAGTTTCATGTGGTTCGCAATCAACTCTTTCAGAAGTTTTTCGTCCTCTTCAGAATCAACCGGTTCCAGATCCACCAGTTCGAGATTACAGCGCGTGTCGAACAGTTGATCGCGGTCGAGTACGAACGCAACCCCACCGCTCATGCCGGCACCGAAATTGATCCCTGTTCGATCCAGAACCACCACGACGCCGCCGGTCATGTATTCGCAACAGTGATCGCCCACGGAACAGACCACCGCTTTTGCTCCACTGTTACGAACCGCAAACCGTTCCCCCACGATTCCGTTGCAGTAGAGTTCACCGCCGGTTGCGCCGAACAGAGCCACGTTGCCCGCGATCACCGAGTCGTGGGATCGGAAGAACGATCCGGTGGGCGGCGTGATCGTGATCCGTCCACCGCACATGCTTTTTCCCACGTAGTCGTTCGCTTCACCGGCAAGATAGAAATCCACACCGGGAGCCAAAAATGCACCGAAACTCTGACCTGCGTAGCCGGTGAATCGACATTTCACGGTTCCGGCGGCGAGGTTCATTTTCTGAGCGCGATAGACCGCCGCAGACAGAGTAGCTCCGACGGATCTCTGACGGTTGGTGAGTCGCGCTTCGATCTCCATGGGAACGCCGTTGGCGATTGCCGGAGCAAGACGGCGAAGAAGTTCTTCGTCGCCATGCACTTTGCGGTTGGAAAATCCGGTGCGCCCCGCGGTTCCGAGTTTGGTGAGAATCGCCGTGGTGTCAATCGGTTGTGAACCTTCGGCGGGAACGATCCGGTGGATGTCACCGATCACTTCAGCGATCGATTTTGCTCCAATCGAAGCGAGCACGCGGCGCGTATCTTCCGCCATGAGCGTCAGGTAGTTTTTGACATTCTCCACGGTTCCCTTGAACCGCTTACGACGATCTTCATCCTGAGTCGCGATTCCCACGGAACAGTTGTTCTTATGACAGCTTCGGCACATGACACAACCGACTGCCATAAGCAGACCGGTGGCGAATCCGAACCGATCTGCCCCCATGATCGCCGCTTTGACAATATCTTCACCGGTGAACAGTTTTCCGTCGACCTGAAGTTCTACTACATCGCGGAACTTATTGAGAATCAGCGTCTGGCGCACTTCGGAGAGACCGATCTCCCACGGTGTTCCGGTGGTGAAAATCGAACTGAGCGGCGACGCGCCAGTTCCGCCATCGTGACCGCTGATAATGATCGAGTCGGCGCCCGCTTTTACCACACCGGCGGCGACCGTTCCCACTCCGGCTTGCGAAGTCAATTTGACGGAGATTTTCGCCTGCTGATTCACCGACCGAAGATCGTAAATGAGCTGAGCGAGATCTTCAATCGAATAGATATCGTGATGTGGCGGCGGGGAAATCAGCGTAACTCCGGGAATCGAACCACGCACTTCCGCAATGTACGGTGTTACTTTTGGTCCCGGAAGCTGACCACCTTCGCCGGGCTTTGCTCCCTGCGAAATCTTAATCTGAATCTCATCGGCGTCGATCAGATAATCGAGAGTCACCCCGAACCTTCCACTTGCGACCTGGCGAACGCGACTGCGCTTTTCGGTGCCGGTTCGCAAAACCGATTCGCCGCCTTCGCCACAGTTTGAAGGAACACCCAACTCATTGCACGCCACGGCGATTGCTTCGTGCGCTTCCTCCGAAAGTGAACCGAGCGACATCGCCCCGCCGGAGAACCGCGCCAGAATCGATTCAACCGATTCGACCTGATCCAACGGAATCGGCGCGTTCGGCGCGAAGGTCAGAAGGTCGCGGATAAAGAACGGCTTCTCTTTCGAATGAAGTTTTTTCCCGAAATCCTGATAGAGTTCGATGCTGTTTTCGGTGATTGCCTTGAGAAACTCTTTGGTGGTTCCCACGTCGAGCATGTGCGGAATTCCATCTTTCACTGGACGATAGAGCCCGCCTGAAAGAAGTTTAAGGTCAGAACAACAGCGCGCCGCCCGTGCCCGAATCTCCTGTTCGATCTCCTTGAGCGAGTAGGTTCCGGGAAGATTGACCAGCGTGGGGAAAAACTGTTCCGTCAGCGAAGGCGCCAGTCCGATTGATTCGAACAACGCGCCGCCGCGATAACTTCGGATCGTGGAAACGCCCATTTTCGACATGATTTTCATGAGCCCTTTTTTCAGCGACTGCACGTAGTTGTCTGCGGCGATTTCCGGCGAACTGACCGTGTAGGTTTCGGCCTGCGAAGCGATCGTTACGAACACCGCATAGGGATTTATCGCCGAAGCTCCGAACGCCACGAGAAGTGCAAGACCCACCGTGTCAACTGGTTCACCTGTTTCTACAACCAGTCCGGCGCAGTGACGTTTTCCCGCTCGGATCAGGCGCGAATTGACCGCGGCGATTCCCAGAAGTGCGGGAATTGCCAGTTTCCCTTTGACACCATCGCGATCGGTGAGAACCACGATCGATGCGCCCGCATCAATCGCCGTTTCCGCTTCAATTTGAAGGGTTTCAAGTGCTGATTCGAGTGATTCATCGCGGTCAAAGCAGAGCGGAACACGGTAAGCCGGCAGTTTCTTGAGATTCGATCCGCACAACCGGAACATATCATCGTTGGTGAGAACCGGATGGGGCAATTTGAGCTGACGGCATCGTTCCGGTGACTCTTCGAGCAGGTTTCCTTCGCGACCGATAAAACTCATCAGCGACATCACCATCGATTCGCGATACGGATCGATCGCCGGATTTGTCACCTGAGCGAAACTCTGGCGGAAATACCGGCGAAGTGATTGTGGTTCTGGCAGAAGCGATGGAAGTGGCGTGTCATTCCCCATGGATCCGATCGGTTCCTGCGCCTGTTCAGCCATGCACTTGATCGTGTCGAGATCATCTTTGGTGAACCCGAAATAGTGGTGCGCCTTGTTGAGTTCTTCAGGCTGATAGCGCGGAAGTGTTCCTTCGTGGAACATTCCCGACAGCACGACCTGTTCCTGTTCAAGCCAGCGACGGAACGGTTTGCGCCGCGATTCACGGGATTTAATTTCACGATCGTAGACAATTCGACCAGCCGCGGTGTCGATCAGAATCATTTTCCCAGGCTGAAGTTTTCCCTTTTGAAGCACTTCATCGGCGGCAAATTCAAGCACGCCCGCTTCGGAACCGAGAACGAACAATCCATCGTTGGTGATTGTCCAACGCGCTGGTCGCAAACCATTTCGATCCAGCGTCGCGCCAACGTGAACACCATCGGTAAAGACCAGCGCCGCCGGCCCATCCCACGCTTCCATGACTGCGGTGTGGTAGAGATAGTAGTCGCGTTTGTCGCGACTTATGTGGTATTTATCGCCGAACGGTTCCGGCACCATCATCATCATGGTGTTCTGCATCGACCGGCCGGATTTCACAAGAAGTTCGAACACGTTGTCGAACGATCCTGAATCGCTGTTCCCCGGAAGAACTACGGGGCGAAGTTTGTCAATCTCTTCACCAAAGAGCGGCGAACTCATAGACTGTTCGCGCACGCCCATCTTTTTGATATTCCCCTGAATCGTATTGATTTCGCCGTTGTGTGCGACCATTCTAAACGGCTGAGCCAGCGCCCACGAAGGGAACGTATTTGTCGAATAGCGCTGATGAATCACCGCAATCGCAGACCGGAAATCGGGGTTCACCAGATCGAGATAGAACTCGCCGGTCTGTTTTCCCACGAGCATTCCCTTGTAGACAATCGTTTTGGTCGAAAGGGAAGGGATGAAAAACTCTTCAAGCGTAAAACCTTCGCCTTCAGCACGATGTTCCATCACGCGGCGAAGAACGTAGCATTTCCGTTCTAACTCTTCGCCGGATAGACCATCGGCGACCATGAAAATCTGTTTGATCGATGGCAATGATCCGCGGGCAATCTCACCCAGAACCGATTCATCCACCGGAACTTCGCGCCAGCCCAGAATCGTTACGTTTTCATCGGCACACGCTTTGACAATCAGATCTTCCACTCGGGATCGGATCGATTCATCGCGGGGTAAAAAGAGCATTCCTGCCGCGTAGTTATCCGCCACGGGAATCGCAAATCCAAGCCGGTGAGCTTCCTGCATAAACAGTTCGTGAGGAAGTTGGGTCAGCATTCCCGCGCCATCGCCGGTGACTCCATCGCCGCCGACCGCGCCGCGGTGGATCAAATTCTTAAGAATCGTCAGCCCTTTATCAATAATCGAATGACTTCGTTTTCCTGCAATGTCGGCAACAAATCCAACTCCACAGTTATCGTGTTCGTGGCGCGGATCGTAGAGTCCAATCGGTTTCATGTATTCTCCTCACAATAAGTTTCGTGCGCGCTCATTGTAGGATAAATTTCAAAAAAGTGAAAGCGAAATTTCGTTAGAATTGCAATTTTGAATTGTCGGGTGTGCGGGTATCTCGTTCATGGCAGAGTTTTTTTTGGGCGTGCCGGTTCGCCGAGGCTCACCGTCGTGGTCAATGCTGTAGTGCTTAAAATTCCATCATCGTAAATTTCAACGAACTGATGCATTCCCAGCGTGGACGCTGGGAACGAGTGCTGAAGCGAGTTTTTTGTCCCCCACTAACACCTGAGTAGTTAC
>DYSA01000769.1 GCA_020726425.1 Fibrobacter succinogenes
GCTTCACCGGAAAGCAGGTAGTCTCGCGACACCTGTTCATCTTCGGAATAGGCGGAAAGGGAATAGATTCCCGGAAGATCAACGACACGAACCTCCATGTCGGCCACGCTAAACGATCCTTCGATTTTTTCCACGGTCACGCCGGGCCAGTTCCCGGTTTTCTGTTTTCCTCCGGTCAGTGCGTTGAACAGCGTTGTTTTCCCGCAGTTCGGATTTCCTGCGAGAGCGATTGTAATTCTATTTGTCATCTGTCCACTCTCTTTAATTTGCATTTTTTATTCATGAATTCTCTGCATTCTCTATTGTTGTGTATTGCACTTATATAGATTCGCAATGTAATTGCGTTTCTTTTGGGCGTTCCGGTTCGCCAAGGCTCACCGTCGGGCTCTTCCAGGGCTTCGCTGTGCTCGGTGCTGAAATACAGCACGCCTTCGGCCCCTTCCGATCCCTAACGCAAAATTCCCCAATTGCAAGCATTTCTCTTGAAATGAAAATCCAATAACAACTTGATAATCATTTAGTTTGCTGTAGTCTCTTCCACAATCACGATGTCCGCTTCGGCTTTGCGAAGGGTCAGCGAAAACCCGCGAACTTCGATCTCCACCGGATCACCCAACGGAGCCATTTTTACCAGTTTGAATTGAGTTCCCCGTGTCATCCCCATAGATATGAGTCGATCGCGAAGCATCCTTCCCTCTTTTTCGTATCCCACCACCGAAGCAATTTCGCCCAGTTTCAGATCTTTGATTTTCATGTTGTCACCCTGTTATTAATTAGTTCTACCTAACTTATTTGGCAAAAAAAATGGCTAGAATCTCACCATAATTCGCCGTGAAGTCTCTTTGTCGATCATAATTCGGCTGTTGTGAACCTTGAGAATCACCGGTTCATTGGGTGACTTCACAAACAGTTCGAACTGAATCCCCGGAAAAATCCCGCGATCCATCAACTGCTTGCGAATCTTTTCATCTCCGCGAATCATATCGATGATTGCGTAATCACCAGAGTTGAGAAGTGTCAAAGGAACCA
>DYSA01000152.1:0-3869 GCA_020726425.1 Fibrobacter succinogenes
CTGAAATCCACACCGTTCTCCTTGGCGAATCAGCCACTCTTTCGAAGCGGTTTCGCAAGCAGAAACCAATGCGCTGCCTTCTAACCCATTTTCTTGTGCCGTTTTCTTCGCATCCATCCAGACATCGTGCTTAATAGAGTTTTTCTTCCCCTCTGTTTTCCGTCCCACGACAGGATTTGCCGTCAATGAGAATGTAAGTTTTTGCCCAACAGATAGCTGTGGCGCATACGGTTTTGACTGTACTCGTAATGCTTCCGTTTCAACCGGTGCATCTTTCGACACGACAATAAAACTGGGCAGCTCCTGCGGTTCATCTTTGTGAAAAAGGAAATCCCGTTTCTTCTCGCCATCGTTGGGAAACAGATCCCAGAGAAGCTGATGTGCAGCATATCCGTTACTGCCGGATTTCTCGCCAAGCAGTTCAAACAGTTTTGGTCCAGGCTTCAGAGTTACTTTAGACAGAAACATTGGATGCCTCCTCTCGGCGTACTAATGCAGAATATTCACGGCGTGTGGTAAACTGCCACCGTTTTCTACTTGAAGGCTGGTCGTACCGTTCAACTGAATGTGTTGCATTCAATCCCGAATCAACACCCTCTTCCCAATAGTAGGTAAGTTCTTTATCAAAGAGCGTTTTCGTAGGGTAGCTCTCAAATGCTTTTTGAAGCCACTCTGGTGCCTTTTCAGAAACCGGCGGTACGAAAGCAATTGCGTATTGAGCAAACACATCTTTGAGAGTTGCACCTTCCACGATCTTTGGTGCCAAGGGCAGAGCCGGTGCCGAAGATTTTCGCCCAAAATAGAGATGGAAAGCTGGTTCGCGAAGTGCTTCGGCAATCTGCTGAAGAGTCACACCAGAAAGTGCGTCCTTCAGGTAAATTCCCACAACAGAAAGTGAATCACAGCGGTACTCCCGACGGGAAAGAATCGTTCCGATCTTGTCCGGTGAAGCAAGAAGCTCTGCCTGCCGTGTATAGTGAACGACTTTACTCTCCTGCTTCGGTGCTTGTACCGTATGGAAATCCTTAAGCACCGTTCCCGCAGAGTTAAGCTGAACCGCAACACCAATCGATTTTGCCAGCGTATTTAAACGATCCTCTTCATCTCGTTTTATACCCAGTGCCGCCGAAATAAGACCAACGATTGCCGATTTTGAAGGGTGACGACTGCTCTGTCGTTCCCCTCCCACGGCAATTCCCCCCCATGATACAAGGGGGGCATAGATTTGAAATAGTAAAAACTCCACCGTTATGCTCCTACGAAATCGAGGATTTCTTTCAGTGTGCCTTCGCCTTTTTCAACATCCATGATTTTAAATCCATCTGCACATTTGCCATACGCTTGCTCCATCTTGCCACGGAGAATCTCGAGGCGTCCAGCTGCTTTCACTGCCATATCCGCATCATCAACCGGCTTAAGAAATGCCGATGAAAGTTGGCGGGGCTGTTGTGTTCCTTTTTCCGCCATCACATAGAGTGCACGGGCACGGGATGCAAAACTGTTCTGCTTTCCTGAAGGTGCAACAATCGCGGCCGCTTCTGTCAGTGCTTTAATTGCCTTATTCGCAAGCTCCGCATTTCCAAGGTTTTCTATAAGAAGTGTTTTGTTGATACACACATAGGTGTAGAAAACACCAGATCCAAAACCAGACTCACCAATGTGAGCAGAACCGGCATCCTCTTCATTAGTATTGAGGTCATCAACTGCAGTAAAGTAGTCATCTTCAACGGCAACACGGTTCACAGTCAATGCGTGAGCAACTTGTGCTGCAGCTTCAACATTGTATTTGGGCGAAGAAGCAAGCATTCTTCCAAAAAGTGCCACATCAACCGCTTCCGCGTCTTTGTGTACCAGTTCGATATCGGCCTTTGAAATCTCAACAGAACCTTCGCCTGCTTTTTTCACTGCCAACTCTTTCGCAGCTTCGATTTCTGAAGGTGTGATATGCGAAAGCTGCTCAATCTCCAGCTCCGCTTTTGGATTGCCTTTTTCACTTTTGTTTTTTCCGAAGATTCCCACAACTGCGATTGCAGTTTTCAGTGCTGTATCTTCTGTGATACCTTTAGCGATAAGATGTTCAAAAATTTCGATACCGATCTTTTTTGTGCGTGTCCCAATATGCCCTGCAAGTGAATCCTGAAAAACATCCGAAGTTCTCCACGCCCGTTTCAAAGACTGTGAAGAGATACGAAGACGGTCTACGCCTCCCATTTTTGCAGTTTTCGGACGACCAAGATCATCTCTGTTAAGATTTGAAGGTGCATAGTTTGTAAGCAGGTGGAGCTGGATAAATTCTGACATTGTAATTCCTTTATTTTTGATCTGTTATTCGTGTTTCATTGCTTCTATGTAATATGCTTCGGAGAGTTTGAATTTCACACCCTTGCCCGCAGCCGCATATTCACCACGGAGTTCTTTACTCCAAAGTTCGACGGTCTCAACAAAATTGATAAAACCAACTTTCCCGTCGAGAATAGTCACGGCCCGTCGAAGTGACCGATAGAGTTCCGTCCAATCCCGTGCAGAAAGTAACTGCCGAAAACGGGATTCGCTCAACGGTACACGACCATTCTTATCATGTGGTGTCGCCAGTGCTTTACCAAAATCAGCACCTTTTGATTCTTTAATATGTGCCCCAACGCCGGCAATAACTGCAACAGCTTCTAAAGGCATCCATGACAGCATCTGTTTCAAACGAAATGTTTGCGGTAGAAGTGCCGCTTCTTCCGGTGTCTGACACCGTTTCAGTTGAGCTCTTCCACCGTTGTCCTTTTGTAGAGCATCCCACCAATCAGTGAGTAACTCTTGTGTCTTTTCGTTCATCACACCTCCTGTTTCAGTGCGTTAAGTGCCTTTATCATTTTTCCTATTCCCTTGCCCAATCCCTGACGAGCTTTCACCACCCGTTTCATATTGAGTCCATCTTCCTGCTGTGCCAGAGCATTCGAATCAAACAGCGATTCAACTTCATGCTTCAAAACGATACCCCATTCAGCAAGCAGTAAATTTTTGGTTTCAGTATCATCAAGATTTGAAATCAACCGTTCAAGGATGAAATAGAACGATGGTTCAGTGTTTTGCCAGAAAGCACTGTCAATAAAACTCATATCACCACCCAAATCACCAGGGCGATTAGCCCATGCAGATTTAACCGCCGAACGAAGTGATCCACATATTTCTTGTGCCTGCTTGACAAAGTCAGCCAGTATTTCAGTAAGTATAACCGCGTCTTTCGGTTCCAGTGCATAAAGCGGCATCGTTGATTCATACCAGCATCGGGCTTTCATATTGTCCATATCAAAGCCGGCAGTCCAAAGATTGAATCCTCTCTGCTTGATAATGCTCTTGCGGTAGTTTCCTTGAGAAATCTTTACAACATAGGCAGGGATAACCCGTTCTGATGCTATCGCCTGACCTAACCAGTGGCGGTATCCAATCCCCCCGGGTTGTCCTTTGATCGACAACGGAAACTCTTCCGGTTTTTTAGGGTCATGCCCGTATGCATTGAGCGGATGTAACCACGCTCCATCATAGTTGTTGCCGTAGTTTTTAGCGATATATGATTTTACAAGAACAGACGACTCTTCACCGGTCAGGTCACAAACGCCTGCTTCAAAAGAGAAATTCAACCGCATTCTGCGAGGCATCCCGAAAAAGTGGTAGAACGGGTGTACTTCGGTCGAATAGAATTCGCTTCCATTTGTATCGCTGGTTTTAGTCGGTTTCATCCACGGGAAAATATCCGACAACTCTTTCCGGTCACGATCACCCAACAATGAAGGCAAAAACTCTTTGCTGACAATGTTAAACCACAATTTTTCCCAAAGAGTAGAAACCCCTTGAGGCAGAATCATTGTCGTCAATGGACC
>DYSA01000152.1:3969-6077 GCA_020726425.1 Fibrobacter succinogenes
AGCCACGGGTCTTTTAATAAATTCATTCCGCCTCATTTCTATAAGTGAGTATCAGTATACAATCACGATATGACATTTCATGTCTTTACCACTGTAAGCCCATTACTTTGGCTATAATTCACAAGCACATCTTTCCCGCCACCATCTTTACCATAGAGCTCATCCGCTTCATTTTCGAACACTGCAAACACGGTACTATACTGGAACCGCTTCTGCTTCTTCAGCTCTTCAATAGCACTCATTATTTCAGCACGGTATTCAATTGATTCAAGAGAATATGTCCGTAAAGAGAGAGAACTCAAGTCCCATGCAAACGACTCCCCCGCAAAAAATGGTACAATCTGCCCGTGCTCCCAACGACAGAGATACATACTGTTCGTTGGTTCGGACAGGCGGGTAGAAACTCGCTCGTCACTTTCCCACTTCCCCATGTCATTGCCCATACGGGAGTAACCCAGCTCAAATTTCAGACGATTAAAATCTGCAATCGATTTTTTATTAAGCGTTTCAGCCCAAACAGTATCTTCAGCCTTAATAAATATCTCTGGCGTTTCCAAACCATCGTCTCCATACACCGATTCAATCAAAAGCCTCGCCTCTTCCGGCATCTTCAACCGCTTCTGCAGTTTCAATATCTCTTTTGTTCTCCAAAGCATGGCCGTGTCTTTGTACACAAACGAAGCTTTCGGGAACGATTCAGAGAACCAGTTCGCCTTTGGTTCATCCGTATCTTTTGGGGTATGGACATACAACACCGGCTTATCCCGCTCACCTCTTTGATGGCGATGTAATCGCCCCGCTCGCTGAATCAACAGATCGATCGGTGCAAGGTCAGAAATCATTACATCAAAATCAAGGTCAAGCGACTGTTCCACAACCTGACTTGCCACAAGCACCTGCCCCGTCCGCTGTTCCGGTGTCGAACTCTTACCAAACCGTTCAATCACTCGCTGTTCAATTGCAAGCCGATCTTTCAGAGCAAACCGACTATGAAACATATCAAGATTTTCAATTCCCTTGTTTTGCAGCTCCACAAATGAGTCTGTCACATCAGAAATAGTATTGCGGATCCAGCAGACGCATTTTCCTTCGGCCACAGACTTTTGTATGAGAGCATACACCGTTTCAATGTCTTCGCAAAAAGTAACGCCAACTTCACGGGCAACCCTTGTTCGTGTTGCAACTCCTTCTTCCAGAATTCCGTTCTGATGCACCATTGTAACCAGCGGAAACACATCTTTTTTCTTCGGCACGGCACTCTCAATCCCAAGCCCTTCAGAAAATGCTTTACAGAATCGTTTCCGCACCGACAAGGCAAGCGTTGCAGAAAGAAGAATTACCGATCCACCGAACGCTGCTTGAGCTGCAATAACATTTTCCAGATGCCGAAGCATATACGCATCAAACGAGTGTACTTCATCAATAATCAAAACCTTTTGAGCCATCCCGAATGCTCGAAGCGACTGATAGCGAACAGGTAATCCTGCCATCAGAATCTGATCAACCGTTCCCACACCCACATCAGAAAGCAATGCCTTTTTAGAACTGTCCGCAAGCCACTGCGAACAGTGTGCTTTTCCTTCGTCGGTTCTCTCGTCAAAAAGTTGGCCTTCGTGTGGCAGATCATCAAAGTTCGTTCTGTAGGATTCACAGAAAGTTTTGGAAAGATGTTTTGAACCATGACTCAACGACAAAGTCGGCCGGCTTCCCTTTTCAAAGAGAAGAGAATACACTTGAGCCATTCGTTCATACATAGCATTCGAAGTTGCCATGGTCGGCAGTGCGACAAAACAGCCGGCTCCACCACCAGCTCCGAGTATTCGCGAAGCAAGAGTTAGTGCCGCTTCGGTTTTCCCTGCACCGGCCACATCTTCTAATATCCATAACTGCGGTTTATCGGTTACTGCGACGGTATCGCAATATGCCTGCAATGGCGTTGGTTCCGTATACAATGGAAAAAGGTGTTTCATACCATGTAAAGAAGACAAAGGTGTAGCAACTGTTTCTGCTTGAATCAAAGCGTATTTTGCTTTTTCACAGGCTTGTTCAAAGTAGGCGGGCAGTGGCATTTCGTTCTGACAGTATGTAAACGAATCATCCCCCGAAGC
>DYSA01000770.1 GCA_020726425.1 Fibrobacter succinogenes
CAAATATTTGGTTACCTTCCGCAAGAACGGAGTATTTCGCCACCGCTTCGCTTTTGTCCGAACAGAGTACAAGCCCGATAGTAGGATTGTCATCATCGCCCCGCATTTTCTCTTCAAAAATACGGACATACATATCCATCTGCCCAACATCCTGATGCGTCAGTTTTCCCCGTTTCAGGTCGATGAGCACAAAGCACTTTAGACGGAAATTGTAGAACACCAGATCAATGTAGAAATGTTCACCGTCAATATCGAAATGTTTCTGCCGAGCGACAAAAGAGAATCCGCTCCCCAGTTCGAGCAGGAAATTCTGGAGACCATCAATCAGAGCCGATTCAAGTTCATTTTCGGTATAATTCGGGCGGTTTTGAAGCTGAAGAAATTCGAGGACATAGGGATCTTTGAGAATATCCTGTGGAGTGAGTTGTGCCGTTTTTTCAGAGGCTTCCTGACGAACAGGTTCTCCATTCTGGCTTGAAAGAAGGCGTTCAAAGTAGAAGCTGTTGATCTGTCTTTCCAGTGCACGAGTTGACCAGTTTTCACGAATCGTTTCGTTCATATACCAGAGACGAGCTTTCTCATTTTCCACTTTGAGCAGATAACGATAATGAGTCCAGTTCAATTCGAGACGCAGTGAGTCTCGAATTGGAAAGACAACAAAAAACTGCCTCATTTTGCGAAGATTTGTTTCATCAAATCCTTTTCCATACTGGGATGTGAGCCGTACTCCTAAATCTTTTAATACCGCTTTCCCATATTCTGCACGAGATTCACCTTGCTGTTCATCTTCGAATATCAGTTTCCCTATATTCCAGTAGGTTAGAACCATGGCACTGTTGACGGCGGTTCGAACAGAACTGCGGGTTTGTTCAATCAGTGAAGAGATTGAACCAAAGAGATTTTTTGTTATTTCATTCATTTACTACCTCTTACTAATTCGGGGCACACTGTGCCCCGAATTGGGGAAATGAGAAAACTGGCAGGAAGATATTTTCCAAAGGACAATAGTGTCACCACTGGTGTCA
>DYSA01000771.1 GCA_020726425.1 Fibrobacter succinogenes
TGCACTGAACCGGTGAGTTCTATGAGATCCGTATTGATTGTCGAAACAGACTTAGCCGTTTTGTTCACCGCATGAGCAATATCTTTGGAGTTGTGGCTGATCATATCTGACGTTGTTGTCATTGTACTGGTGCGGCCACTAATCTCTTGAGCGGAAAAATTCATGGAGTCCGAAAATCCGCGCAGTTGATGGAGTGAAGAGAGAATTGTTTCTGAAGTTCCATGAATTTTACTGACAAGGGTGCGGATGCTATCGGTACTTTGGGACAGATTCGTGACTATTGCGCCAATGGCATCACTACTGTCGATCGCTATTGATGCGGTGAGATCGTTGTTTTTTAGCGACGATGCGAAGGTGTCAATTTTTCTAATCTCTTTGAGAAGAATCACCCTTACCATGGTGTAGCAGAAAAATCCCACCATGATTCCCGCGGCTAGAGCACCCGCTTTGAACCATATAGACTCCCAACTCGTAAAGAGTGACGCATAAAAGGGAAAAATAATCCCCATGAACAAGCCAAAACTGTACATGTAGATTTGTAATTTTCTCGTAATACTCTTTTTCATGTAAGTAACTCCCTGTTTTATAATATTCGCTATTACTTCGCGGGGCAAATATGTCGCAGGTTAATCGATTAATCGACAAAACGTAATTCTCTTTCGTTTAGTCATTTAATCACTTTGTCGTTTTAGCAGAACATGACATATTTGGGGCGCGAAGCAATAGCAAGTATCTCATGGTTCTTACTGTTTTGTAAAGAAAAAATGAAACGGCTTCAAAGAAAAATTGATGTTTTTCTCGATGTATATTTGCTTCCCGTGCAAAAAATAACCCGATACTCCCGTTAGAGCAGGAAATCAAGCATTCTCGTTCCAAGGCAGGAGAGGTTGTGCAAGAATTGGATATTTGATCGTGATTTTGTAGGGATGCCCCTTGTGGGTATCCTACGTTTGCCGTAAATCGTTGATTTGTGATTCAAAAAGGCAGCCACAAGGGCTCAATGCTGTAGCGCTTATTTGATC
>DYSA01000772.1 GCA_020726425.1 Fibrobacter succinogenes
GCGCCTTCGAGTTGAATGGAACGTGTGAAAGCGTGAACCGAAGTTTTGCTCGCCGCGTACAAACTCATCGAAGGCAGATTCATCTCACCCGCCACCGAGCCAATATTGACGATCAAACCAAGCGGAGATAAGCCCGCGATCAATTCCAGCGGCGCCAATGTGTTGACTTGCATTACGCGCTCGATCTCATCTGCTGTGAGTTGGTTCAGTTGCGAATGACTCCCGATCCCCGCGCAGTTGATCAGAACATCAATTTTTGTTTGCGATTTTATGGATTGAATGAGATTTTTTCGTTCGTGTAAATTCCCCAAATCACAGGGGAAAATCTTTGGGGTGGCGCTCAACTCGCGTGTGAGCGCAGAAAGTCCATCGGCGTCGCGATCTGTCAGGAACAGGGAACAGCCCAAAGGGGCGAGGTGAAGCGCAAGTTCGCGTCCAAGCCCATGTGCCGCGCCGGTGATCAAAATCGTCTTGTTGTGCAAATTCATTTGAAATCCTTTTTTACGTTTGCGTCATTCGCGTTAAAAATTGAAGTTAGATGGAAACTCCGAAGAGTGGAATGATTATAGACTTAAACCAAATGGATCAAATAACCCCGAAGGGGTGACATATTTTGGGGCGCAAACCATGTCATCCCTTCGGGATTTTGTCTTTCACGCATAATTTTCTATAATCCTGCCATCCCTTCGGGATTGAAAGTGCGTGGTATAGGTGTCCAGATAAGTTCTTTCCACCCTCCTTTATAAATGTCGTTGCGAGGAGCGCTCTTGTTCTTTGCGACGAAGCAATCTCAGCGCGATAGGAGACTGCTTCGTTCCTCGCAGTGACATATCTTTTGAAGTGTTGGAAAATACTTGGTTCTCTGGGATTTTCCGTGACGCACCGCCAAATGTAGGTCGGATTGCCAATCCGACTTACGCCGCACCGCCAGATATGCTGGTCTATCACGGCAATTCCCAATGAGCCAAATACTTTTCTGGAGAACTATCTTAGTTAAGAATTCAAGACTGAATCTCTGATT
>DYSA01000773.1 GCA_020726425.1 Fibrobacter succinogenes
GGGAACGAGTGCTGAAGCGAGTTTTTGTCCCCCACTAACACCTGAGTAGTTACCACTATTTTTAGACTGCAAATATAGTGTCTTGGCACGGAGTTTTGGGGATTTTGGAGAATCAATAGATTCGATGCTTTGTAGGATTGAAAATGAAGATTTGCGTGGTGAAAGAACGGGTTAGATTATGCGCTGATTTTTGCTGAAGGTGCAGTCATAACTTTACCGGTGCTTTGCTCTTCACTTTCAGCTATTGCATCGGAAAGACAGGTGATTGCACTTTCGGTACCCATAAGAAGGATCGCTCTTTCGATTGACTGGATCCGATTCGCCAATCCATAAAATGGTGAATTAATTCGCTTAATGATCAATCGCGCTATTTCAGCATCAGAAGATATCAATCCACTGAGAACAGCTTGGGTGGGATGAGTTTCGTGGATTTCTTCGAGAAGGGTAGTGATTCGCTCTTTGAGTGGTATCACAATTTCTTCTGGCTGAGATGTTTTGGGAACGGGTGTATTATCGGGATAGTCGTTGGCGATTCGTTCTACAAACCTTTTTAGTTCCATCCCATTCGAAGGAATAGATAAGGATCCGTGAACGAGACTAAGTAGTGACTTATAGGTAGTGGAAAGATGTTCATCGCGAAGTAGAATTCTGTAGAGAAGCGGGCGATTTGCGTTACACCACTGCAGAAGTGGAGCGATATCATCGCTACAGTGATTTGTGTCAACAATGAGTATTTCTACTTTTTGTTCTGATAAGAGTGAAATTGTTGCGGCAGTAGTCGCGACAACCGATAATGAAAAATCCGGCACGGTTTTTAATACCGTAGCAAGCGCATCGCGTCGCTTTTTGTCTGCCGAATGTATTACGATTGTTCTCATTGGTTCCCCCACGTTACTATCACTCTATCGGATAATAGTTCACAAATCTTTACACTATTCATATACACTGCGATTGAAGATTATTCACTGATGTTACGCACCCAACATAATTCCAGTATCTTCGCTGATTTCAGTCAGCAT
>DYSA01000153.1 GCA_020726425.1 Fibrobacter succinogenes
GCGAACGTTCGGGGTTTCGGGAATGGTAGATTCGATCGGTTGGCGTTTCCATGATAATTCCAGCGGAAGCGGATCGATGGCAACACTGACCATTCCAACAGCCGGAGTGTTCGTGGTGACCACGGGCAACTGGTCGAGGAAAATCGTGAATCGGTAAGAGTTAGTATCGGTGCGATGGAAAAAATCATATTTCCGGGATCGGGAATCTGTTCTAAACTTTAAACGAACAAAACTGCTGAACATGGAGAAATAAACCGTGTTCGGTCACCTTGTTTAGCCGTTGTTTGTATTTTGGTATGGCAAAAGTTATCTTTCAAGTCGTTGCACTCTTCCCGAATCCACGGTATTTGCTTTGAAAACGGAATGGTACAGTAAAAAAAGAGATGTTCAATCGAACCATATTCAGGATGTTTGAATGGCTATAAAGAAAAAACAAGCGCCCAAATCTACCCCAAAAAACAGTCTCATCGATGTGGTAAAATCTGAACTTATCATTAGCCAGGCTCTTGAAAAACAGCGGTTCAAAGATGCCATTGTTCATCTTAAAAAACTAGTAACTCTGGATTCAAAGTACCTTCCAAAACTGATCCTCTGTTACCAAAATCTTATTGATCAATCGTTTGATAAAAAGGATTATTCTGAAGTTAAAAAACAGATCATGGCGCTCAAAGAGTTTGCGTTACCACAAGAATACCTTTCTCGAGAGATCAATCTTGCCGTCGAAGAGGGACGATTCAACGATGCAGCACGACTGACCATAGCGCATTTTGACTCTCTTGCCCCAGAATCTCGATGGTTCCATTGTGACACACTTCTTCTTTCCGATATCGAAATAAATAAAGATAGTATCCCTGACGAAAAGCTCTGTGCAGAACTCCTCGCAGTGCAGAGTGCACTTCAGTATGTATCGAATGAACAGTACGAAGAAGTGGCGATTGCCACAAAAATCATTGGGTTGAAATCTCCCGTTTCACACTGGAAACTGTTTGTAAAAGGAGTTTGTGCCTACTACACTGGCGATGACTCTACCGCTATCAAAGCTTTCGGCGGAATTCCCATAAATTCTCTCTTATTTGGAACAGTCACCCTGTTTCTTAACCAGCTCAATTTCCCGAATGCTCTTGCTGATAGCTACAGAAATAAACTTCTTTTAGAAAAACTCTGTATCCTCAATGGGTTTAATGAATTGAAAACGGATCTTCCTCGCGCCGAATATCTCTGGCACTCCGGCCGATTCAGGGATTCACTGAAACATATTCTTCTCAGTAATGGTCATCTGTTTTCTGATTCTTCGCCTCTTCTCGAAGATCTTTCCTGTTTTTATATGACTGCAGCGCATCTTTTTAGCAATGAGAAAAAGATGAAATATGCCGAAGATATTATTGATTTCTCCACAGCTCATTTGCTTAAAATGAAAACAAAAGATCCGTTCTTTCAGTATCTGCTTGCAAAACTATCCCTCGATACTACGATGAACTACGCCTTGCAGAGTAACAATGATGCGCATACGGTTTTTAAAGGCTACTCCTTTTTTTATCAGAACTACCGAGGAAAAAATCCGAAAGCGGAAGCACTGATCGAATACAACCAAGCTCTCTATTTCGCAGAATTGATTGAACCGGAACACTACTCCTTTTTCCATCGACCAACTCCGCGAATGAGAGATGAAAAATTCGCGCTAACAGCCTTTGAAACAGCGTTTTCTCTTGATCCATACAATGAAACCATTGCGCAATCTCTTCTGAAATTTTATGAACAAACCAAAAATTCATCCGCACGAATTAAACTTCTTGATTCTGTGGTGGTTAATTTCCCTGAAAACAAAAACTTCCTTGTTAAAGCGGGACTCGATGCTATTGATCGCAAAGCATTTAAGAAAGGATTTACCTATCTCGAAAAAGCGAACAAACTTGATCCGCTGGATAAAAATGTGCGCGAAGAATTGGTTCGTGCCTACTGTAACCATGCGATAATTCAGGCGAAAAGTGGTAAAATGCATCTCTACCGTGAACTTTTCGCCCTGTCCGAACCGCTTACGGATACCAGTTCAAATATGGTGCTTGGAAAACATTTCAACTATATCAAATATTCCGCGCTTGAATATTCAAATAATCAGATTCCTGAAGCGGAATCGTGTGTGAAAAAGGCCTATGATTCGGGAGCAAACCATTTCGAAGTGCTTTACTATCAGTACCTTTTCATGTATATGAACAATATAACCAATATCGACATACTCACACTCCAAGCCGAAGTCCGTCAGTACCTAAAGAGTACGGCAAATCCGGAAAACGGACTCATTTCAATCAAAATCCTTACCGATATGTTACGAAGGGATTCTCGGGGAACTCTTGATCTGGAAAAAAAGGAGTTTAACGCATACTTGCAACAGTTCCTGAAAACGAAAATTGATCTCTCTCTGCTAGAAAAAATTCTTCAGGTTAATGATGAATCAGACATTGAATGTATCGACCCGAAACTTCTCGAAAAACTCTGCAAAATGGCGTTGAAACAGGATTCAAATCAGCCGATGTTCCGTTTCTTTCTCTGGAACTCTCTTTTCAAGAATCTGAAATCCTGGGACACTCCTGATATCGAAGGTCTTGAAAAGATAAACGAGGAAGCAAAGCGGCTATTCAATAGAGAACTCATAGAAAAAACGGAATCACTTCTGAAACAGATCATGCCCAAGTTCCAAGAATCACGCTATAGTCCGTTCGACTTTGATGACGATGATATCGAGGAGTTAATCAATAGGGCAGCTCACTTAGCCGGGCTAAGCAATCCACTGCCTACAAAACCGAAACCACAGCCAAAACCGAAATCCAAACCGGACGAGTCGAAACCAAACAAAAAAAGTGTTCCTGCGGAAGTGGTTCAGCAGTCACTTTTTGATCTCTGACATTTCCTTTCTAGTACATACTATAAAACGGAGAGCATAATGAATCCCTACCGAATCCTTGAAGTGAACAAGCAGTCTGATGACAAAACGATACGAGCAGCCTACCTCGCTCTGGTGTCGAGATACACTCCCGACTCCGCGCCCAAACAGTTCCAGCTTGTGAACGAAGCGTACGAAAAAATCCAAAATGAGTCTTTACGACTTTCTTACGAACTGTTCAATCTAACCAGTGAATTTGAATCACCCATGGGTGTGCTTGAAGCGGAAACCGCTTTTTCTCATAAACGCAAACCACTTCCTTTTAGAACCATGAAAGAATTGATGAGAGAATGTACGAAAATATAAACGAGAATCCTCGCTATCTTGAGCTGTTCAATAATTTCTCCCAATGGGTCGAAGAAGAACTTTCCCATGAATCAGATGAACTCTACCATGAAGAAGATACGCCTGATCTTTTCACCTTTTATTCTGAACTGGCGGCATTTCGCAGTGAATACAAAAAAGCTTCGAAACGAAGTAGTGACTATTTTGCGCAATCAAGCGACATGTTTGCCGAGTTTCATGAAACACTGAAAAATTTTTCTGCTTCAATTAAAGGTAAACACAAAAACCTCTTACCGCTGGTTGACCTCTATACCCGATTTGAACGAATCTGCGAAAAAATGGCGATTCCTCCCAAAAAAGGAGTTTTCGGAACGACCGCACGGTGGGAAACCGAGAGACAAACGCTTCTGGAAGGAACACTTCTTCTGAAAGAACATTTTAACGCACTTCTTTCCAAGGAGAGCATCCAGAGAATTCGCACGGTTGGCGAAAAATTTGATCCTACCAGTATGACTGCCGTGGCATTAGAGTATAACACAACACATCCCGAAGAATTCGTTTCTGAAGAAATTTCTGCGGGATTTATGCATAAGAATCAAGTTTTACAATTAGCGCAAGTAAAAGTAACCACTCAAAAGGAACAGTGAAATGGAACATATTCTCGGTATTGACTTAGGCACAACAAACTCTGAAGCGGCATTTATTAAAAATGGAAAAGTGGAAAGTATTCTCTTTGAAAATGGTGAAAAACTGCTTCCTTCCTGTGTCGCCATCGATTCAGAAGGCACACTTCTTGTGGGAAGAACCGCGAAAAATCAGATGGTGGTGAATGCCGATTCGACCATTCTCTCGATTAAAAGAAAAATGGGTCAGAACTGTACCGTTCCTCTCGGCGGAAAAGAGTTTTCACCCGAAGAGATCTCTTCGTTTATTCTCAAAAAGATCGCTCAGAGAGCAGAGGAAGTGATTGGTGAACCGGTTAAAAAAGTGGTTATCACCGTGCCGGCATATTTCGATGACGACCAGCGAAAAGCGACCAAAAATGCAGGAACGCTTGCCGGTCTCGAAGTTCTTCGGATTATCAATGAACCAACTGCGGCGGCAATGGCGTACGAAAGTAATCACGAAGGGAACAAAACGATTCTTGTCTATGACCTTGGTGGTGGAACCTTTGACGTTTCCATTGTTTCTGTTGAAGGAAACATAATCGAAGTGAAAGCGAGTCACGGAGATACATTCCTTGGTGGTGATGATTTTGACAATCTTCTTATTGAGCATATCGCTGATCAATTTGAACAAGAAACGGGCATCGATCTTCGTTCAACAATTCAGTCGAAAAATCGTCTCTGGAAAGCGGCAGAAAAAGCAAAATGTGAACTTTCAGATAGTCCATTTGCCCATATCAAAGAGGAATTTATTTGGGAAAACAACCATCTCGACATGGAAATAAGCCGAAGCCAATTTGAAGAGATGATCACGCCACTTCTCGAAAAAACAATCAGTTGCCTTCATATTGCCATGAACGATGCTTCGATTCTTCCCCGTGATATCGACATGATTATTCTTGCCGGTGGTTCAACGCGGGTTCCTCTTGTTGCAGAACTTCTTCGTAAGGAACTTCGCCGAGACCCTGAACAGAGCGTCAATCCCGACCTGATTGTTTCATACGGTGCGGCGATTCAGGCTGGGGTGATTTCTGGTCAAAAGAGTGATGCAATCTTGGTTGATATCACTGCTCGAACCTACGGAACCAGTGCTTTGGGTGAAGAAAATGGTCATTTTGTCGATGACCTTTTTGTTCCCATCATTAAAAAGAATACGCCACTTCCCGTGACAAAATCAGAAGTATTCTACACCGCACATGACAACCAAAAGTCTGTGGATGTTAAGATCTATGAAGGCGATGCATCGCTTGCTCGGAACAACAACTATATCGGTGAATTTGAAATTCAGAATTTGAGCCACGTTCCCGAAGGAAATGAGATCATCCTGAAACTGACTCTCGACTTGAACGGTATTCTCGAAGTCACTGCTGAAGAGAAACGGACGAAACTTTCCAAAACCGTGCAAATGTCCACGGGCTCTGACCGAAGTGAACTCAACATCGGTGATGCCATGAAAAATATCGCTTCGTTTATGGGTGAAAACAGCGAAGAGATCGAAAACAGTTCCCACTCTCTCGTGGAAAAAGCCAAAGGTCTTCGTAAGCGAGCAGAAAAAATCATTGAAACTCTCGATGTAACTGATGCCGATGAGGTTAAAGCTCTGCTCAAAGAGATTGCTCATGCCATTAGTGCGCATAATATGGATAGCCTCGAAGAGATCTGTGAATCTCTTTCTGATATGCTTTTTTATCTGGAGGATTAATGGAAATCCGTTGCCCCGCGTGCAATAAGATCATTGTTCACAGCGAAACCGAATGTTCTCGCTGTGAATGTTATGTGGCTCCTCTTTTTCAGATTTTGCGAAAAGCCGCGGAAGAACTTCAGCATGGCCAGAGATTACTGAAAAGTGGATTTGGCGACGAAGCACAGGTTCATGCGGAACTCTCGTGGAACCTTCGCCGTTCTAAAGAGAGTGCTCGCTGTGCCTTTTTCGCATCGCTTTTAGGGAAAAAGTACGAAGCGACTTCCTACTGGTACAAAATCCTCCACGAACGGTATTCTGAAAATAAAAAAAGTTTCCCTGCAATCGAGTAGGGTGAAGGGTCTCCCCTTCACCCAATGCTGTAGCGCTTGTTTTTCTATAGATTATAACCCTCATCAAAAGCCTGCATCATTTATATTAAAATCA
>DYSA01000154.1 GCA_020726425.1 Fibrobacter succinogenes
ATTCAATGTGAAAGAGGTGAATGGTTCGAAAGATTCAGTTCTCCTTTCTTCAATCCTTAGTGATGGCGACCTTGTCGATGGTGATGAAATTACGGTGACTGTGGGAACAACTGGTTCTCACGGATCGGCAAAACTTTCTGGTAATGTTACCACTGCAAAAATCACTTCGGCAAATATCGGTTCGACCTATTTGAGTTATACCTATACCGCTTCGGCGGCGACAGAAGTGTTCACCGATGCGTTCACTTTTACAGGTCTTGATTTAGGTAAGAACGATTCGACACGAACCTATCAGGTGAAAATTGCAAAACTGAACGATTTGACTCCCGTCTCATCAAATATAACCGTGGATGCCTATCCTGGAATTCCATTGCCGATCGATCTCTCTTCGATTTTGAGTGATGCCGACCTTCCAAGTGATTCAACTCGACTCATGATCGATACGGCTTCAAATGGAATTGTTGTTGCTCCAACTCGAGCAAAATCGTTGACTCGTGACAATGATAAGCAGTTCACCTATATCTATGACAACAATCTTGCTCTGGCGAATGACTTTTTCGAGTATAAGGTGATCGACCCGATCAAAGTTCCAGCCTACGATGCGAAAGTGAACTTCACAACGGCAAGAGTTACAATCAACATGAAAACACTTCCCGGAAATACGCCTCGTCCGTACCCTGATGTTGACACTCTTTTCGAAGGTCAAACAAAATCATTTGGAACGGTTATGGCAAATGACTCTGTGAGTGTTGACGTTAAAGCGGCACTGGACACTGTTTCACTTGATGCAACCGATTCTACAATGTACGGCACATTGACACTTAATAAAGATGGTACATTCACTTATGCTCACGACGGAAGTGAAAATTTCAGCGATGATTTTTCTTATTTCCTTCACGATAAATCGGGCATGAAAAGCGTGTATTCTGTAAAGGTGAGCCTGACGATTCTTCCAACGAATGAAAATGTTCAACATATTGAACCGAACACCGGTTCAGTGAACGAAAAAGATTCTGTAAAAGTATTGGTGATAGATGTAAAAGATACGGACGTAGATCAGTATCCATCTGAACCAACGCTATTGACTCTTACTGGTAATTTCATGAACAGTACTTCACCGGCGTATGGAACGGTGACTTTTGATGCAGATAAGAATTCCATCAAATACGTCGTGGATCCAGCAAAAACCGGCGAAATGAAAGCTGGCGATGTTCTGGTTGATATTTTCGATCTGGAAACTTCGGACTCGGTGAGCTATGACAAACCGGCAACTCACAAAGTTGCAAACAAAGTAACGATAACAATCACTGGACTCAATGACAATGCTCCTGAAGGTGCGGTTAATTTGACTCTGTTTGTTGACGAAGGAAAAGATAAAACTGATTCTGTTGGTGTCGCGGATACGCTGGATCTTTCAACTATTGTAACAGACAAGGATCAGTCGGCACTTACAGTATCTCTTCTTGGTGGTTCAACAGGCACACCTTCGGTAATTCCTGGAACTATGAACATTGTGTATTTACATAATAACGAAGAAGTGTTTACCGACTTGTTTACCTATACGGTGAGTGATGGAATGTTTACTACTACTTCCAAAACCGTAACCGTTACGATCCTTCCGAAAAATGATAATGCGATCCTTGCTAAAAATGATTCGCTGACTTTCGCGGAAAAAGGAACCGACACGGTGACCGTTTCAAAATCGAATACGTTGGAAGGCGATATCAACAATCCTCTTCAGTATGCGATTTCTCACTACAACAGTGCCGTGGGAACCGCTTCGGTGGATAAGGTGTCTGGCAAAGTTACCTATGTTCACAGCGGTGAAATTATCGCGGTGACCAAAGATACGGTTGAAGTTGTCATAACTGACTCAGTTTCGTATGATCCGGCGAAGGTTCACACGGTATTTGATACGGTGTTTGTAACGATTACTCCTGAAAATGACAACACTCCTGCAGGTATTAAACCGCTCACCTTGACCGTTGATGAAGATTCGTGCTTTACAACGGCGGTTGGCAAAGTCGATACCTTGGTTCTCGATTTCGTTTCTGATGCGGATAACGATGTTCTCACCTGTTCTGTTACTCAGGGTACGAATGGAACATCAAAATCATTCTTGAAAAATGGTACGTGGAATATCGCATATCACCATGGCAACAACGAACATTTCGGTGACGCCTTTACCTATACCATTTCTGATGGAGTGGCGGCACATGACCAGACAAGCACCGTAACCGTTGAAATTCTTCCAAAGAACGACAACTGGATCAGTGCGAAAAATGATTCGCTGGTAATTTTGGAAAAGGGAACCGATACCGTAACGATTGCAAAAACAAATAGTCTTGAAATCGATTCAAGTACAATTTTGAAATATGCGATCACCGCACCGGCGACGAATGGTGTTGCCACGGTTGATTCTCTTACGGGATTTGTTACCTATACTCATAATGGCGCAGAGATTATTTCCGCTGTGAAAGAAGTTATCGAAGTGACCATTACCGATGCCGTGAGTTATGATCCTGCGGTTGTTCATTCAGTGAAAGACACAATCTTTATCACGATCAACCCAACCAATGATCACGTTCCAACAGTTGTGAACAGTGATACCTTGAACGTGTACGAAGGAAAAAGTTCAGCAGCGATCAGCCTTCGTGCTCTCGTTTCCGATGCCGATGGTACCGTACCGACGATTTCGTTTGAACCTTCGGCGATTCTTGGATCGGTGGTGAGTGTGGGTGTTGATTCGGTTGTCTATACGCACAACGGAACTGAACCGGCGATTCTCAATGGAATATTTGATACTCTGACGTTCAGTGCTACCGATGGTGTTTCGACCACTGCCGGAACCATTGTACTTCGAATTCTCAATCTCAATGATACTCCGGCAAATGGTTCTGCGGATTCCTATGCCGTTTGGGAAAATGACTCAGTTGTTGCTATTGCGGCGACGGGCGTTCTGGCGAATGACATCGATCTCGATCTTCCCCGGGTGAACACGATTCTTTCGGTTGCGAAAGCGACTGAACCACTCTACGGAAAAGTGACTCTTGCCGCTGATGGATCGTTTGTGTATGTATCAAATGGAAAGGGATTCGAAAAACCGGTGGATTCGTTCACCTACGTTCTGAAAGACTCTTCGACCTACGATACAACGGTTCACGTTTCTGCACCTATTACCGTGACGATTACGGTAAACAACGTGAACGATGAAACACCGGTTGCTCTTGCTGATACAATCGACGTAAAAGAGGCGGGAGTTGCGACTATTCTGAGAAGCGGCGCTTCGACGGTTCTTGCAAATGATACCGATGCGGACATTGACAATATCACGGCGATCCTTCTCGATCCGGCGAAAACCGGAACGATTGTTCTCAATCTCGATGGATCGTTCTCTTATACTCATAGTGGTTCGGAAATCTACAGCGATTCGTTCCGCTATGTGGCGACCGATGGCATGTTCAACGATACGGCAACTGTTACCGTCGTCGTGGAACCAAAAGCTCCGGTTCTCAATGGCGATTCAACGCGCTATCTCGATGTGAATGCCGATGGTTCGATTGATCAGATTCGGGCGGTGTTTAACCACACGGTTGATCTGACAAAAACTCTGTTTGCTTCAAAATGGATTGTCGCCAATACGGCGATAACTCTGGGAACTGCGGTTCACGAATCGGCAGTGGCAAAAAATGTTGTGTTGATTCCTGTGACAGCAACTCCGGCGAATGTGACTTCGGGACGGATTCAGCTTGCGGTAACGCATACAGGATTTGCGAATCAGAAAGACAGTGTAGAAGTTAAAGATGGCGCAGCACCGGTAGTTGCTTCGGCGTTCTATCAGGTTCTCGGATCGACAGCTCAGTTGAGTGTTACCATGAGTGAAACAATGCAGTGGAACAGCGAAGTGCCGTTCAACTTTGTACTCAGCGGCGTAACCGCTCCGAAAGTTCTGGGACGTAGTGCTCCTGCAACGGGAACAACCTATGGATTTACTCTTTCGGGATCGAGTATTCTTACGATCAACACCAATGATTCGATCTTTGTGAATATCGCAGGATCGGTATCCGATGGATTGACCACTCAAGTGAATCCGTTGAATGTTCGCCGTCCGTTCGTGTTCGAAGACAACATTATTTCTGCGATCTATCGCGATACCAATGATGTGAAAGATGGACGTATTGATGTGATCAAATTGACAACGGGAACTGGTCGTTCGATTACCGATACCGCGTTGATCAACGGATTGAGCGCGGGCTTGGTACTTCCTCGCGGATTGGTACTCGACACAATCGTACCTGATAGCAATGGATGCGAAATCTACGTGACCGATCCGGTAGCTCGCGGTGAAGTAAACACGGCGGTGTCCCAAGCGGATACGCTCAGTTCATCGGCGATAATCTCTTCGATTGGCGCGGGAACGCTCGGAAAAATCTCGGGACTTCAGATTCTCGATGGAATCGCACCGGTTATTAACACGGCGTGGTATCAGATCGATACGGCGACAAATGGTCGTATCGATACAACGGTGACGGTTCTGTACTCTGAACCGACAGCGGCGCTGACTGCTTCGGGAGCGAATCATCCATTTGGATTCTACGATGTGAGTAACACCGCAGAGTTCTCTATGGAATTGAGTTCATCGGCTACAAAATCGAATAGTTTCACCGTGACTTATCAGAGTATTGATTACGTGGTTGACGGAGACTCGATCCGCATTCAAAAAGCGTTGTCTGTGTATGACACAACGGGGAATGCTCAGTCGCTTTCGATTTGGGCTCCGATTCGCGTGTCACTTCAGTATGCAATCGATATTCAGATTTTGATTTACCCACAGCCGTTGGTAATCAACAAGGATTCGAAAGATCGCCTTTCTGTGAAAGAGCTTGATCCATTGATGAGACAGCACTATCGTTTTCAGGAAAATGGAATTAGTGATCAGGAAGGTGTTGCATTTGTGGTTGAAGCGACCGGACCATTGGCGGCTGATGGAAATCACACTGCCTCTGCGACAATTCTCGACCAGACCGGAAACGTGGTTTCTGAAAAGTTTACCTTTGTGTTCGGAACCAAAGTTGGCGGAAATCTCGCCGGCGTTGCGGTCTGGGATGGTAAGAATAAATCAGGTCGAATGGTTGGTGCAGGAAGTTACCTTCTCGCTGTGGAAGCTTCGGTGGAAACAGACGAAGGAACAAATAGTCGCGTGATCCAGAAATCGGCGATTAAAACGGTGGGAGTAAACTACCGCTGATCAAATCGTTCTTGTACAAATAAACGGCTGTCTCGAAAGAGGCGGCCGTTTTTTTGTCTGTGGTGTTTGAGAGAAAATCAGTTTGGTGTTTGCCGATGATATTCGGCGCTGAAAGGGAGAATCGCTTTTCTTGAGAGAAGTGAATATTGCCCTTATTCGCTCTGAAATCGATTGATCAGCGATTTCATATACTCAATTTCAAAACGGATCATCTCTTCGTCGTGGCGGCGAAGCCATTCGGACAACCAGTTGAATCGGTTGAGTACAATCATTGGGGCGAGAAGGTTCTGTTCTTGAACGGTGAAAATCCGTTTGGTTGAATCGATAATCGCTTTCACAAACCCCGCATCGATTGCTTGCGGAGATTCGGTTGCCACACACCCAATAACCAGAGCGGTGTCGTAGATTCGCGGGCGGATTCCGCAGAACTCCCAATCGATGAGGGCGAGAAGTTTGTTTTCATTCCAGAGCATATTCAGGGGATGCGCATCGCCGTGAGAAAAGGCGAGGGGCAGAGATTCGATTTCTGGGAGAATTGTCGATTTCAGGTATCCGAGAATGGGAACAATTGCCTTGCGCACATCGATCCGCGTTTTCCCGATTGAGAGAATCAGTTTTTCAAAATAGGATTTTGGCGAGTATCGAGGGAGTGAGTCGGTCGTGGGGAGTTGTGCCAATGAGACCAAAAGAT
Source organism: Fibrobacter succinogenes (assembly GCA_020726425.1). GTDB lineage: Bacteria > Fibrobacterota > Chitinivibrionia > Chitinivibrionales > Chitinivibrionaceae > JAIFMU01. Next base: position 5,940 of record DYSA01000154.1, read on the forward strand.
TGCCCACCGTTCTGCCCAACTCTTCGCTTTCCCAGAATGTTTCGCGGTTCAGTTCTGTGTGAAAAA
>DYSA01000155.1 GCA_020726425.1 Fibrobacter succinogenes
AAAAAGCCCAACGCAAAATCACTCTGCATTGGGCTTCAAATCATGTTACGAACTGTAATTTACGTGGAATGTAAATTATTTCGCGTATTCCGTATGACGAATTTCGCGGATCGTGGTGATCTTGATCGTTCCCGGATATTCCATTTCCGCTTCAATCTTTTTCGCCACCTGACGCGCCATTTCTTCAGCCTGAGCATCAGAAATTTCGCCCGGTTCAACCATAACGCGCATTTCACGACCAGCTTGGATGATATACGATTTATTCACACCAGTGAAACTATCGGCGATCTCTTCGAGCTTGGTAAGGCGAGTGATATAGTTCGACAGAGTCTCTTTGCGAACACCAGGACGAGAACTTGAAATCGAGTCAGCAGCCTGAACAATAATCGGATAGACAGAAATCGGCGCCACGTCTTCATGGTGACCAGCAATCGCGTTACAAATAATGGCATTTTCGCCATATTTTTCAGCAAGTGTTCCACCGAGTTCTGAGTGAGTACCTTCGGTTTCGCGGTCGATCGCTTTTCCAAGGTCATGAAGGAACCCAGCACGAATCGCCGTTTTCGCATCAAAGCCAAGTTCAGAAGCGATGAGTCCTGACAAAATCGCCACTTCATGAGAGTGCTGCAGAACATTCTGACCGTAAGAAGTACGATACTTGAGTTTCCCCATTGTTTCAATAATTTTTGGTTTGAGACCGTGAATATCAAGATCATAGATAATCGCTTCAACCGCTTCTTTCATGATCTTCGCGACCTCTTTTTCAGACTTCTTGATCACTTCTTCGATGCGGCCCGGATGGATACGACCATCTTCGACGAGCATCTGAAGTGACATACGAGCGATTTCACGGCGAACTGGATCGAAGCACGACAAAATAACCGCTTCAGGCGTATCGTCAACGATAACATCAACACCAGTAAGTTCTTCAAATGTACGGATATTGCGACCTTCGCGACCAATGATTCGACCTTTAATATCATCATTGGGAAGGTTCACCACAGAAACCGTTGTTTCAGCAGTTGCATCGGCAGCACAGCGCTGGATAGCCTGAAGGACAATCTCTTTCGCTTCTTTATCAGCCTGTTCAACCGCTTCATCGCGTTTTGCTTTGATAAGATCGGCATTGTCATAGCGAATCTGGTGCTCAAGATTTTCCATGAGAACTTTTTTCGCTTCTTCCTGACTCATGTGAGCGATGCGTTCAAGTTTTTCATTCTGAGCCTGAAGAACAGTAGAAAGTTCCTGCTCTTTAGAAGAGATTGATTTTTCGCGAGTAGCCAAGAACCGTTCGCGAGCAACGATGCCATCTTCTTTGTTGTTGACCTGTTTTTCGCGTTCTTCAAACTCTTTAACTTTTGAACGGAACTCGACTTCTGCCTCTTTAACTTTTTCAAGACGACGATTAGCATCAGCATCGAGTTTCTCTTTTTCAGCATACCACTCATCTTTTGCTTCAAGGAGTGCATCTTTTTTCGCTAATTCAGCTTCCGCATGACCGCGAGCAACAATGTCTGCCGATTCGCGTTCTGCGTCGTCAATAATTCTTTTTTTGTAGCCGGCATCGGTAACAATGCGCCACTGCTGACCTAGAACAAAGGTGATCACCCCAACCACTGCGGCAACGAGAACCGCAATTATATTTCCCATGTTGTACTCCAATTCTTTTTTGTTATCAATACATTACGAGGATCTTTCTCCTCTGTCATTTATGATAGAAAAATCCCTGCACCAGAGATTTTACCCAGCATTTTCATCAACGCAGCTTCGGCATTTTTCCGTTCATCTCTGAATTTCTGAATTTCCGCAGAAGCTTCGGCAGAGAGTTCCTCATGGAACTGTGCTATTTCATCTCGTTCATTTTCAAGCAACGCAATAGAATTCCGCAATCCATCTCGCTCGGATGTAACCGAAGTCAATGAACTGAGGAGTTCGTCCCGTTCCAGTTGAAGCAATTCGCGTTCTTCCTGAAGCGTCGCAAGGAAATGTTCAAGTTCTGTCACTCGCAATTCGAGTTCTGCGGAATTGCTAACTAGTTCAATTTCACGAGCGCGAATCTCTTCGCGATCCTGTTCAATCAATCTAATATCTTCGCGCAGTTCATCTCGGGAAGCAACAACTGCATCACGTTCATCAGCAATAAGTTGAATTGCATTTTCATGTGATACAAGTATCTCTTTATGAAGTATATCGGACTGAATTTTCGCTTCGTTGAGTTCTTGTGAAAACTGCATTGTGCTGTTTTCACGTTCCTCTTCAAACGCGAGTTGTTGGAATTCCAACTCATCTTTCAAATCCCGGATTACTGCAGGATAGTCACGTTCCGCAATTTCCAGTTTTAAAAATAGAGTATCCCGATCAGCCGTCTTTTCAGAAAGTGATTCCTGAAGTTGACGGCATTCACGAGTTAACGCTTCAATTTCCGATTGTTTTTCAATGGATGCGCCTTCAAACTCTTCGCGAATCTTTCGAATCTCTTCGGTTAAATCCGTTTTAAGTCTAAACAGCTCATCTCTTTCAGTCTCAAGAAGGTCGGCTTTATCTCGAAGCTTTCCACTTTCTCCCAAAACTTCATTCTGTTTTTCAAGAAGTTCGTTAAAATCACTCTGAAGGCGTCGTGCTTCAGATCTTGATTCATCAATCTCTTTCGACAGAACGGAATTTTTGAGTTCATGTTCAATGAGGTCGTAAGCAAATATCACCGAAGAAAGCGTCGCTGCACGAAGTTCATCACTCATTGGCATCTTTCGATACCGAGTAATCGACTCGTCAACTCGTTCTACGGCTGCGACAAGCGTATCGCGATCCGCATCAGCAGAGATCGTGTACGAGCGTCCAGAAACGACTATTGATACTTGATTTTGTGCCACGTGTTAACCGGTTCAGATCGCCGGTTGATCCATGGTGCTTTTGATTCGATCCATGATGTTGCGGAGTTTATCCACTCCTTCATTGATCCGATGTTCTTTCTCCTGCGAATTATTGCGGAGAGATTCAAGTTCATTGTGAAGATTCGCATTATCCTGTTCAATTTCGTGAATGTAGCTATTTTTGTTAGTGACATCTTCACGAAGAACATTCAATTCTTGCTTGTACTCATCAATTTTGTTCAGCAGTTCATTGATTTTATATTCAAGCTCTGCAATTATATCGATCATATAAACCCCTTTAAAGCTCAGAAGATTGGACGTTGAATTTTAATTGTCTACAAATATTGCACAAATAGACCTTTTAAAATAGTTTCCTCACCATTTCGAAACAACGGTAACTCTCTCTTTATTACTAGTTTCTTTCTGTTCGACGCTATGATGGGTAATCCTACCATATTGGATCAGTCGAATACTATTTTACATCGGTACAATTTTTGAGCTAAACCACAGTCAACAAAGAGGTGTTTTCATGAGACTGACCCTGCTTTTCCCAATTCTTTGCGTTCTTCTGTTACTCGGATGTGATCCGAAATCATATCAGCGCCAAGCGCGATACGACGCAAACGACTGTCCTAGCTGTGTTAATGGTAGTTGTGTCGATTGTAAATCCACAGGTAAATGCACCCACTGCGATGGCAATGGCAAACGTACAACATCTACAAAAAACTACACCGGCGAAGGTATTAAACTCGTGGACTATGAAGAGTCATGTCCTTTCTGCAAAGGCACCGGAAAATGTCACTACTGCGAAGGTTCGGGGAAATGTGGATCCTGCGACGGATCAGGAAAATCATCGGACTGGGAACAATCTCGTAAAAAACAAAGTTCTAAATAAAGGATTAATACAATGGCTAAAAAACCACTCTGTTTAATTATTCGCGATGGCTGGGGCATGGGAAACCACTCGAGCAACGATATGATTTTCACTGCGAACACCCCATTCACCGACGCATACGAAAAAGAGTTTCCTACAATTTCACTTCTCACTGATGGCGAAGCTGTTGGTCTTCCTGAAGGAACTATGGGTAACTCAGAAGTGGGGCACATCAATATCGGCGCTGGTCGCGTGGTGTATCAGTCACTCACACGTATCGATAAAGACATTCGCGAAGGTACATTTTTCAAAAACGAAGTCTTTATCGACGCGATCAACAAAGCAAAAACTCGCGGAAGTAAACTTCACCTTATGGGACTTATACAAGAAGAGGGCGTTCATGCGGCAACTCGCCACTGTAATGCACTTCTTAAACTCTGCGCACAGCAGAACTTTTCCGACGTTGTAATTCACGCGATTACCGATGGCCGCGACACAGCTCCACGTTCAGCGAAAACGCACATGGCATTCCTCGAACAAGGAATCAAGGAAGCTGGCGTTGGCCAGATCGGAATCATGGTCGGTCGGTACTACGGCATGGACCGCGACACTCGTTGGGATCGCACCCAGCTTGCCTATGATGCAATCGTAAAAGGAATCGCCACACCCGCTGAATCATGGGAACAGGTTATCGACGAAGCGTATGCCGCCGACACAAATGACGAGTTCATTCTCCCTCGTTCTCTCAATGGCTACAAGGGCATGGGCAACGATGATGTAATGATTTTCTTTAATTTCCGAACAGACCGTGTTCGCCAGATCACCAAAGCGATCTGCGAACCATCATTTGACGGGTTTGCAACCGTAAAAAACAACATTCACTTTGTCGGATTCACTCACTATTACGACAACGGTAATTTCACCGAAGCGTACCCGGAGATCAAAGACTCCAATCTCTTTGGCGAAGTTCTCGCTAATGCGGGACTCAACCAGCTTCGTTGCGCGGAAACAGAAAAGTTTGCCCATGTGACATTCTTCTTCAACGGACAGAATAATAATCCGTTCAAAAATGAAGATCACATTCTCGTAGACTCACCCAAAGTTGCAACCTATGATCTTAAACCGGAAATGAGCGCATTCGAAGTTCGCGACAAACTGGTTGAAGCAATCAATAGCGATAAATACGATGTGATTATTACCAACTTTGCGAATTGCGATATGGTTGGTCATACAGGCTTCCCCGATGCAATCCGCACTGCGGTCGAAACTGTGGACACCTGTATTCACGATGTTGTTGAAGCTATTCGTGCAAAAGGCGGAGTAGCTATGCTTACCGCGGATCATGGTAATGCCGACCAGATAACACTCGAAGATGGGTCGCCAATGACAGCTCACTCGATGAATCCGGTTCAATTCACTTTGATCAGTGAAGAGAAAAAACAGCTCCGTGCAAGTGGAAGCTTGTGCGATATTGCTCCAACCTGCCTTGAACTTCTCGGCATCCCGCAACCATCGGAGATGGACGGCAAGTCTCTTATCGCGAAATAATCGCGAAGCTATTTTCGGGGTGATCAATAGATCACCCCGATTCATTGGAGCTATCTATGAGAAAACCGAAAGAAATCGTACAGTGGCGCTTTGCATTTCTCGCAATTATTCTAATTACCGCCAACACCCGCTTTATTGGCATTGAAAATTCACCAATTTCACCTTCCGAAGCGACTATCTATTTTAAAGCACTAGTACCAATTTCAGTAATTCTTCTTTCGTTTTCCTTCGCAACTTCCCAAGATTCTTCATTTTTTACTCTGATTCTCCATTATTGGATCTCACTTTTGGGGAAATCAGAAGCGGCCCTAAGAGCACTACCGGCACTTTTTTCTTTTCTCGCACTTTTTCCATTCTTTGGTATTTCACGGATACTATTCAATAAACGAATAGCCTATACAGCCTTAGCCCTTTATGCATTCTCTCCTGGTTTAACAATCTTTGCTCAAGAACTTTCACCATATTCACTTTTTTTATTCTTCTCACTTGTTTCAACGTGGTCTCTACTCATGGCCATATGACGAAAAAATGCGATATTCAGGTTACTCTATATAGCAGGATCTGTCGGTGCCCTTTTCTGTAATCCATCGGCATGGTTTCTACTTATTTTTCATACAATCTTTTTTCTTGGTTCTTACTTCAATCACAGTACTGGATTGTTAGGATTCCGTCAATGGATTCTAATTATGACTGCTATAACATTCGCAATT
>DYSA01000774.1 GCA_020726425.1 Fibrobacter succinogenes
CCTATACACAAGTTGGCGATTCTGTCAAATATGACTTAGCGGAAACTAAAGTTTAGGCAATGTCAGTTTATTAGCCATTTTCTATACCCACAAAATCTTAATCTGACCATCCAACGGCTTGAACTCATTATCCCCTGTGACCAAATCCGCTTTTTTTACTTTTGCCAATGCGGCGGCAAAAGCATCCGCATACGACATTTTGTTTTGCGATTTGAAACGCGCCGCCTCCTGCGTTAATTCCCAATCCACATTCTCGAATTGAATTCGCAAATCACTGAGCATTTTCACGCCAGCGTTTGCTTCTTCTTCTGAGACTTCCCGCGCCAACGTGTACCAAACTTCCCCGACGTTGACCACGCTCATGTAAATGGGAATTTGTTCTTCATGCGCAGTGGCGATCAATTCTTCAACCTGTTCCGCTGAAGGTTCGTCTTCAAGGTAGGCAATCACCGCCCAACTATCTAATACGTATGCTTTCGCCTTCTTTGCCATATTACAACTCCCTTTCGCGTTTCTTATCCGCCATCAATGACTTCATTAATCCCTTGCCCTTATACTTTCCACGCAGGCTATGAATGTACTCACGGGTTACGGGGGTAAGGATGATCTGCCTGGTTACGGCATTCACGTCAATTTGAAGATGTGTTCCGTCCTTGATTCCCAATTGCTTGCGAATTTTGGATGGGATGACAACCTGCCCCTTTGAAGTGGCTACAGTTTCCATTTTTGTTCTCCTTTAGTAAATCTTATAAAGAGTGTACCAAAGAACAAAAAGTAAGTCAATGTATAAAAGTATGAAATTCTACAGAAATTCGGTTTTTCTATCTCAATCCACCGTCAGCATCTTGGACAAATTTCTCGGGGAATCGGAGTAACACGCAGACCTGACAGGTTTCATCGTGGCGCGAGTCTGTCGGACTTCTCCGCGTCGCGCTGTACTCAGTCAATCGGGATTCGGTGGAAACCTGTCAGGACTAACGACAAATCCGTTTTGATCCGTGAATCCGTGACAGA
>DYSA01000775.1 GCA_020726425.1 Fibrobacter succinogenes
TATCAATCACTTACAAAACAAAAGGGGTTTTCGTGGTACCTGAGTAGTAACAAATTGCTAAGCAAACACGTTTCACAATAGAATCTCACCGTTTGCTAACAGTGAAAGAGGTATCTTCGCTATAATTCAATCACACAAAATGGTATTTGAGAGGGGGGCACAATGGATATCAGAAACTATTAATCAATGTAAAACAGATCACGACAACAAATGAACCAAAGAGAGTAGATTTCCCCATCGCCGAATTGCTTTTCACTCCGTATCACAGACGGAAAAGCAAATGCGGTGATGGAGGAGTCTCTTTTTTTTATTTCCAGAACATATTCTCTTCGATAGCCAGAAGCAGTCTTCGAATATCATCCTGCTGCACATCGCCGATAGTACCAATTCTGAAACAGTCAGCTACGGAAACTTTCCCCGGATAGATCACAAATCCAAACCGTTTAAGCCGACTGTAAAATTCTGCAAAGGAATAATTCGGTTCAAAGGGATTGTAAAACGATGTAATGATTGGCGAATGAAACTCTTTGGCAAGAAGAGGTCTGAACCCGAGCTTTTCCATTCCTTCGACCAAGATTCTTTGATTGTTATAGTAGCGATTGAAACGGGCAATTACACCACCTTCGGCATCCAGTTCGTTCATCGCCTGCTGAAACGCGCGCACCACATGAGTCGGCGACGTGAACCGCCATTTCCCGTGCTGATTTTCCATAGTGTTCCACTGATCGTACAGATCAAGCGACAGTGAACGAGCGTTCCCTTCACAAGTGGTAAGTCGATCTTTTTTGCAGATAACAAACCCAAATCCCGGCACGCCCTGAATACATTTGTTCGCACTGGAAACGAGAAAATCGATTCCCAAATCTCCCAGATCCATGGGCATGCCGCCAAAACTGGACATGGCGTCAACCATAAATATTTTACGGTGATTTTTCACCACTTCGGCAACTTTCGCTAGAGGATTGAGCATTCCCGTGGTGGTTTCGTTGTGCACTAGCGCCACATGAGTGA
>DYSA01000776.1 GCA_020726425.1 Fibrobacter succinogenes
GGTAACAGAACCATTGGGAATGTATCGTGAAGTCTTGGTGAGAGATCAACATACTTTCAAAGGGATAGATCATCGAATTTTCACCAGTGGACGATTTTTTTCTGCCACATCCTGAATCACCAGTCCGGCGAGCATAAAGCCAAATGTTCCGGTGATATGGATGAGTGATCCGTTAATCTGCTTTTTGCTGGAACACCATTCGTGAGCATCGATTTTTTCACCGTTCACATCGACTACTTTGGGGAAGACGCAGTTTCCGGTTCCACAACCAATTTCCCCGACACCGTTTTCCAGAAGTTCATCGCTGAACACAACCTTGAGTTTTCCTCTGAATCGAACTTCTTTCAGTTTTTGACGAACTAACCGCGCCAATGGGCAGCCGTGAGTCTTGGAAATATCGGTAATTTTGATTCGCGTAGGATCGATCTTGCACGCCGCACCCATGGATGAAAAGATCGTCGCCTTGGATTTAGTCGCTTCGAGAATGAGATGCACTTTTGAAGAGAGCGAATCAATTGCATCGATAACATAATCAAAGGAGTCGAGATCGAACTCATTCGCCGAATTGAGATCGTACACTTTTTCAATTGCGACAATTTCTGCGCGAGGATTGATCGTCAAAAGATGCTCGCGAAGTGCTTCGACCTTAACCTGACCCACAGTTTTCGTCGTTGCCTGAAGTTGACGGTTGATATTGGTGACACAGACGCGATCCGAGTCAACGATCGTGAGATGTCCTACGCCAGTGCGGATCAGTGATTCCGCCGTCCAACTTCCCACTCCGCCAACCCCAAAAAGGATCACGCGAGTCTCTTGTAGTTTGCGCCAGTTGTCTCTTCCTGTTACCAGTTCTACTCTATGAAATACAGGATTTATTTCCATGAAATTCCCTTTCCGTTTTGGAGCGTGAATATAGTATCTCACCAGTAAAAAAGTCTCGTGCAATTGCAATTCATTTCCCGATTACCCAGATAGAGCAGGAACTCAATTCGGCGTGAGACCAAAAAGCC
>DYSA01000777.1 GCA_020726425.1 Fibrobacter succinogenes
TCTAATTACCGAAACCCAAAATACGATTTACTCAATTCTTTGTGATTGAATATTATTACTCCGCGGGGCCAATATGAAACACTCAGGTGAAACGATCAAATGTTTAACTGACTAAACGCAAATGTAATACGCTTAACTCGTTCCATGGCTCTGCTTTGGAATGCAGACGCGAGGCTCTGCACTCGATTGTGAGGCGGAGCCTCAAGATGGCATTCCCAGCGGGGATGCAGGGAACGAGTGTTGGAGACTCCCAAAAATGGGTGGCGAGCACCTGAGTAGTACCTTCAAAACAGTGCTTCACGAGGCAGGATGGTCAATTTCAAACCACACACTCTATGAACCACAGAAAATCAGGAGTTGATTCTGATTGCACCGCCCGTCGGAGTGGAAATCACCGAGTGATTCTAATTGCGCCGCCCGTCGGAGTGGAAATCACCGAGTGATTTTGATTCATCCAGCTGGCGGAATCGAAAACCAAAAGCAGTTCCGATTCATCCAGCTGGCGGAGTCAAAAACCAAAAGCAGTTCCGATTCATCCAGTTGGCGGAGTCGAAAATCCGATTAAGCAGGAAGTGATTGAAAAGGATAACGGCAAACCGCAATGACTCAGTCCACACAGAAATTTCGATAATTCTTTCTGTGTATTCTGTGTGGTCTGTGGTTCTATTATGGATTGATTTACGCGTAACAGGTTTCCAGACCTGTTACGCACAGCATGGGGCTCCAGCCTCACAGTCGTGACGCGAGGCTGGAGCCTCGAACGCGGCATTCCAAGCGAGGACGCTTGGAACGAGTTCTGGTGCCAACTTTAGGTTCGGAAACCACCTGAGTAGTTACTAAAAAAGGTGATTCGAAATAGTTCGAACCACCTTCTGTAATTTATAAAACTTTATAAACGAAACTTATTTCGCTGCTGCAAGAGCTACTGCGTAGTTTGGTTCGTCAACTGTTTCCGCAACCTGTTCGGTATAAAGGATTTTACCATTTTCGTCGATCACAACAACGGAAC
>DYSA01000156.1 GCA_020726425.1 Fibrobacter succinogenes
GGCACGACAATGGCTCCATGAACAACAATCCCACAGTTAAAGGGAACATAGCCTTAGATATTTGGTATGCGTGGCACACAGAAAAAAGGGCGACTCTGTAGAGTCGCCCTTTGCACATCAAAATATCGATGGAACCTTATTTCTCCTCGATTTTCCTTCCCTGCCCCGCAAGAATCGTTTCAATTTTCTTTTTCAACTCCTCTTTCACCGTGGGAGATTCGGTGGATTCGTAGATTGCATAGAGGAATTCGAGGCTGCGGTCGCGATCGCCGGCGTTGTCGTAAAGCGTGGCGGCGAATCGTTTCCAGAACGGTGGTGCAAAGTCTGCGGTCGCCGCGTGAGAAAGATGATCTGCCGCAGCCTTGTAATCTTTGTAGTGAGTGTAATAGATATAGGCGAGATAGAACTCCAAACGCTCTTCGCCATCTTTTACTCGCCCGATTCCCGAGAGAAGAATGGTTCGGCAGTAGTCGTAATCACCGGTGATTTCGGGCATGAGCACGCCGGCGAATTCGTAAGGAGGGAAAAATCCCGGGTTCAACATGATCACCGATTCGATCATCTTTTTGAGCCATGGAAGATCGTTCTTGCCGTAGTTCCCGCCGAAGTAGAGCATTGTTTTGATCCAGATCCAGTCGGCGACCACGGAACTGTATCCCAACATAAACCGCTTTGATTCCGGCGAAGTAATCACGCCGGACATCCGTTCCTGCCGGTTCAGGGGAAGTTCGCGCAGTTGATTGTTCATTTTGTATGCACCAAACCAGAGCGCGAGAAGAATCGGGATAAACAGAAGTTTTTTCATAGCTCCCCCTCCTCGATGTGATTTCTAATCGATTTTTGTCTCTGTAGGGGCACGGCGCGCCGTGCCTCTACGACGGTTACTTTTTTCATCTTACAGATCCTTCTTTTCAAAGAAAATTCCCGCGAGGATCAGGGGAATCAAGATGAAAATTGCTCCGTAGGCGATTGCCGAAACCATGTATCCCGAAGGTATCGATTCGTTGAACACCACGGCTGATCGAACGTTGAAATGTTCGAGATTGGGAAGAATCAGGTTGATCAGTTTGAGAAGGGGCGCCACTACCGATGCACCTTTGGTGAGCGATTCCATTCCCGTGAGATCGTTGAAATGACCGCCGATGTAGAATCCAATCGTAAATATCGAAGCCAGTGTCGGCGAACTGAGAACCGAGAAAAAGAGCGATGTCGCGAGAATCACGCCGAGTTCAACAAAGAGAAGCGTGAGCGCCTGCACGTGCATGATCGTCAGTTCCCCTTCGGAAAGTTTCAGGGAGATCGCGAAGAAAAAAGACATGATTGCGAAGTTCAAAAGAAGCGTAAAGTAGACGCCGATAAACTTGCCCACGAGAATGTGCCAGCGAGGAATCGGCTTGGTCGCCATGAGATAGATCGTCCGCCCGGAAATCTCTTTTCCCAGCATGGCAGATCCGACGAATACCGCCAGCAGAAGGCCGGAAATGCTCATGGTGGCGAGGCCGAAATCGTTCATCACTTGCACGCGGGCGAACACAGAAAACTGCCCGAACGAAATGGACAGGGCGATGATAATTCCTGCAAAGAGAAGGATATTGTAGAGCACTTTGTTGCGGATCGTCTCTTTGAACGTGTTCCCCGCGATTGCAAATATTGTTTTCATTGTTGTCTCCATTTTGTGGTTGGGGCGGCGCGAATTTCGCACGGTAGGGGCACGGCGCGCCGTGCCCCTACACATTTATCGTTCTTCCTGCGGTTCTTTCGGATCGTAGAGAACCTCTTCGAGGGAACTGCGGATCGGCATGATCGAAATCGGCAATATTTTGGCTTCGGTTATTTTCGATACGAGAGAATTTTCCGTCGATTCCGCCACCACTGTCACCGTTCCATCGGGAGCCGTGGTCACTTTGCAGTCCGTCGAACCGTGCACGTCGAGCTGTTTCGCCTGATCGCCCGTGAGTCGATATTCGATTCCCTTGGACGATTGATCGATCAATTTTTGGATATCGCCTTGATATTTCAGTTTTCCTTTGGACAAAACCACCACGCGGTCGCAGAGATTTTCGATATCGTCGATAATGTGGGTCGAAAAGAAGACCGTGATTCCCGACTGGCGAAGATCGCGGAAAATATCGCGGAACAGGCGGCGACCAAGCGGATCGAGTCCGCTCATTGGTTCATCCATGATAATCAGTTCCGGTTTTCCCAGAAGTGCCTGCGCCATGTTGAGTCGCTGCTGCATCCCTTTGGAAAATGTTTTCACCTTGGCTTTGCGGCGGTGAGAGAGTTCCACTTTTTCGAGCACTCTGTCGATTTCGGATGTGCGGTCGCCCTTGGGAATGTCTTTCATTTCACAAAGAAACTTGAGGGTCTCTTCGGCGGTGAGATGTTCGTAGAAGTAGGGCTGTTCAGAGACGTAGGAGATTTTCTGGCGAGCTTTCGGTGATCCGGCAGGTTCGCCCATGAGCGTTACTTTTCCTGTGCTCGGCTGAACCAGTCCGAGAATCATCTTGATCGAAGTGGTTTTTCCGGCGCCGTTGGGCCCGACGAATCCCGTGATCCCTCCGGCCTGAACCGAGAACGAGAGATCCGCCACCGCAGTGACCGGCTTAGATTCCAGAGCGGCGTTGTAGATTTTGCTGACATTTTCAAGTGTTATCATAATTCTCCAAAGATCGAGTTAATTATTACGAATTATACTCTTTTTGTTCGTTAATACGTCGCTTTTCTCTGGCGAGTTCCGCCACCAGTTCCTCTTCAGAAGGAAGATACAGCATATAACGTGATGCGAAGAGTTGTGAACTGTCCCTTAATACCGAATATTTTGCTATCGTTTCATTCCCTTTCGAACAGAGTATCAAACCGATAGTTGGGTTATCGCCTTCGGTGCAGTACTTATCATCGAACATACGCACATAGCTGTCCATCTGCCCCACATCCTGATGTGTCAGTTCCCCTATTTTGAGATCAATCAACAAATAGGATTTGAGAATACAGTTGTAGAAGACAAGATCAACATAAAAATAGGTGTCGTCAAACTGAAGTCGTTTCTGCCTTCCTACGAAAGCAAATCCTTTGCCTAATTCAAGAAGGAATTCCTGAAGATTCGCAATAATCGCCGATTCCAGATCAGATTCATGGAACTGCGATTTATCGGGAATGCCCAGAAAATCAAGAATATAGGGATTCTTTATCGAGTCTGCCGGTTTTGTCAAAGCTTGGCCTTCGCGGGTAAGACTGAGTAGTCCTTCTTTATCAAGACTTTTTAACAGTCTGGCGAAGAGAAATGTATGTATCTGATGCTTGAGTTGTTCGTGATCCCATCGCTCTTTTTCAGATTCGATTTCATAAAACAACCGTTCATTGAGGTGTTCTATCCCCATGAGCGAACGATAATGAGACCAGCTCAAGTTTTCGGAAAAACCCATCGCTGTTTCTGGTTTCTGAAGTGAAAGCTCCAGATCATCCAAAACGCCACAATCAATGTGGCATTTTGACAAATGTTCCGAAATTGAGTGAATCTTCGGAACGCGATCAGCATACACGGTATAGAATGTCCGAAAATAGCGGAGATTAGTGGTGGAGAATCCCCGGCCAAATGCATCTGTTAATTTCTCAGAGAGTTGCTTAATGAGTGAAGAACCGTATTCCGCTCGCAATTCGCCGCTCTGCAATTCCAGAACAATCTCTCTCCCGATGTTCCAATAGGTGAGAACCATTGTGCTGTCAACCGTGCGAACAACAGAACTTCGCGCTTCATCAAGGATCGCGGCAATTCTCGTAAACAGAGTGCTCTGTTCCGGTTGCTTTACCATTTTTCAAACTCGCAGATCAACCGTTTTATCGATTTTGCGTTGTAGATTTTGCTGACATTTTCAAGTGTTATCATAGTGGTTCCTTTTTTGCGATTTCAACGGTGATAAAAATACAACGAATCAAAGAAAAACGGAATATATCTCCGTTATTCTATAACCCCAAAGGATACCGTCTTCCTGAAGCTCCCATGTAGGTACCTGTGGCGACGGGAACGGTAATTTTTCCATCGTTTTTCCCTTCAAACCAGAGTGCCGCGTGCCCCATTTCCATATTGGGAGTACCGAGTTTGATCTCCTGAAGAATTCCATATCCGGTGAACGGGTTGAGATTCGTTATGGGGCCAATCTTTGTTCCAAATAGTGCAAGCTGAATGGTAGAGATTTCTGAAGGGGCGCAGCGAAGGTATTGGCCAATTCCAAACACCGTGTAGTTGTATCCCGCCGAACGATTTTCCATACCGTTTTCTGTTATTGAAAGCCATACATCCTGTGAAAGATCCACCCCGACGGCACTGGTGTCTGCCGGTGGCTTGGTTTCAAATTTTTTAAGTGACTCCCGACGCTGCTGTTCGGTGAGAGTTTGATTGAATACCGGATCATTGGCAGTGTCTTGAAAGAAATTAATATCTTGTGAAATATAGGTGGTGAAAAGAGAATCGCCACTTCTCATTACGGGAACAACGGAAGCGTGTTTGAGCTGAAAGGTTCCTTCGCGAATATTGATATTCGCAAAATTGACCGACATGACTGCCATGCTGTCTTCGCCAAAAATCGCCGCAGTCAAAATCGTTCCGAAATTGGCATTTCCCAAGGGAAGCGGGTGAGAATTGTCGATGGTTATCGCACACAACATGAATCCCGGAGTTTTGGTTATAACGAGAACATTGTCGTGCTTGATTCCATAAAACTGTGAATAAGCTAGCGATGTCCCGTATGAAATTGCGGCGGATGTTTTAAGTGCTTCACTACACGCGGTTGCTTCGGGATCACGACTGAAAAACTCTTTCACCGCCGCCACTGATTTACAGGACACGGAGGTCAGAAGTATGAATAGAGTACCCACTATTTGCAAGCTGTATCGCACTGTTGGTTTCACCTGTGTCCCCGTTCGTTTATGAGATGTACCCGATGCCTCAAAGATACAATGAACCAAAGAGAAGCGGAACATAAGCATTTGTAGAACCACGCATCTGTACCGTCACAACAGGAAAATGGTATATTCTCGCAAACAAAAAATGTATCACTGATCGTGGGGGAACCAATGCACCGCTTACTTGTAGCACTTCTGTTCATCATTTCACTTGCCCATGCCGAATCATCTCGACAGAGTGATTCACTCGTACTTTTGTCGATTAAGGCGAACAATCCTGTTGTACAGGGTTCAACCATTTCTTCTTGGAAACCAGATCGTCCAATGGATCAGTGGTATGGCGTTTACTTCGACAAAACGTCTGGAAGGGTCAATCGTATCGAGTTTAAGAATTGTAGTCTTTCTGTTATCCCTGCAGAAATACGGTCACTGGATTCACTTGACGATCTTAACATATTCGGCAACAAACTTGATATGCGTACCATGGAACCGGAACTGGTGAAATATGTGAATAAAGTTTCCTCTGACCCCGATTGGGCAATAATGCAGATCATTGACTATGGTGGATCGCGTGAAACGGATTCGCTAGTGTTGCTTGAACTGGCAAGACTCAACCCATGGCTTGAGTGGGATACGACCAAAACACTTAGAGAATGGGGAATTAATGGTTATTTCGCAGGAATCCAACAAGATCGAATTACGCGGTTGAACATAAGTAGCTACGGAGTTTATGAAAAGTACGGTGAACAAGTGGAGCTAAAAATCCCAAACACGTTTCACCAACTTACCATGCTCACAGAATTTAAAACCCGGGGAGGATTATTCCCAATATGGCTTGGTACTATTGATAGTACATTCGTTCCACCGTATGGCATCGTTGTCAAAACCGTACCTGCGAATTTTTGGACGCTGCCTTTTCTAAAGAATGTTGAGTTTATCTGTACTCTTTTCGGCTCTAATCTTACTAATATTACCGATGCGAAATATCTTAACACTCTCACTCTTGGTTATACTGAACTGGACACCCTGCCCACTTCAATTGGCGAACTAAAGTGTCTA
>DYSA01000157.1 GCA_020726425.1 Fibrobacter succinogenes
AAAAACTTCAGCCGCAGAACCGTAGTGTTTGATCAAGAGATTCGCCCGAGCTGGACCGATTCCATCGACGAGAGTAAGTGCGATTGACTCTTTCATAGATACCTCCGGCACATAGTTTGCCATGAGACACCCATATTTTCCACCGAATTAATCGTCTAATTGCGATCAAGCTCCAGATCATTTTCAGCTGCGGGATCACCAATTGGTTCAAGGTGAGTGACTATGAATGTCCCCGGAAGCGCGGCCATAATTTCCTGTTCAAGATTTTCCAAAAGCCCATGACCTTCAACGACCGTCCAGTCTCCAGGAACGAGAATATGTACGGACACAAAACGTCTCGCCCCTGCTTGCCGCGACCGAAGTGCGTGGTATTTAGCACCTCGGGATTCGTATGATCGCAGAACCGATTCTATAGTTGCGAGTTCACTAGCAGGAATCACGGTATCCATAAGCCCCGCCGCAGATCGGCGAATCAAAGAAAATCCTGAAAAGAGGATATTGATTGCCACAAGAATCGCCACAACTGGATCGAGAATGTGCCAACCGGTCACCGCAGTTAATGCAATCCCACCGATCACCCCAACAGAAGTCCAAACATCGCTCATAAGGTGATGTGCATCAGCTTCAAGAGTGATTGAATTATTGCTTTTCCCCGCTCTAAACAAAACAAGCGACACTCCGAGATTGACCAATGATGCTCCAAGTGACAAGGCAAGCCCTAAACCGACCTGTTCAAGCGGAACAGGATTAAACAATCGAGGAACCGCTGCAGAAATAATCCCGATCGCGGCAAGAAAAATCAATGCACCTTCGACGCCACTAGAAAAATACTCCGCCTTCCCATGGCCAAAGGCATGATCTTCATCTGCAGGCTGAAACGCAACGGTAAGTGCCCAAAGTGCCATTAATGCAGCCGCTAAATTCACCAACGACTCTAAGGCATCAGAAAGTAACCCCGTAGATCCGGTCAATCTCCACGCGATCGTTTTCAAAACAATCGTAATGACAGCTGCAAGAATCGACAAACGCGCATATCCGCGAAGATCTTTTTTCATCGTTTCCTCTTCTCAAAATACAGATTTCTCAAATATATACAGTGCACTCATGCATCGACGTTCTCGCTCATTGTTAAACAGCATGGTATTTCAGTAAATGAGATAAACAACTCTGTGCTCAACTCAAAAAGAGAAATTCCGTACAAGTTGAACAAAAAATGCGTGAACAATCGGTGGGCATGCGCTATTTTCCGGAGAATTCAATAAAGAGGTGCAAATGTTTATATTTCTATTAATAATTGCAATCTTTGTGCTTATAGGACTCATCGTTTTTCTCATGATTGAACTCAATTCAATCGAACAAGATGCGGTAACGTTTCTTCAAAGCATAAAACGCCGCTACGGCGAACAATAATCGAATCTAAATGGAGATTTATATGGAACGCATAGCTGATGTTCAGCGCAAAACAAATGAGACCGATGTTTTCATTTCCCTAAAAATTGACGGTGAAGGATCTTCAATTTGCGGAAGCGGGAACGGATTTCTCGACCACATGCTCACGCTCTTTGCAAAACACGGCCTTTTCAACCTCGAAGCGAAATGCCTTGGCGACATTGAAATTGATTTTCACCACTCCGTCGAAGATATGGGCATAACTCTTGGCCAAGCATTCAAAGAAGCACTCGGTTCAAAACGGGGAATACGCCGGTATGCTCACTCCTATATTCCTATGGACGAAACACTTGTTCGAGTCTGTGTCGATCTTTCAGGTCGCACTTGCCTTGTCTATGAAGAAAATCTTCGCGATCGCATTATCAACAACTTCGAAGTAGACCTCGTCTATGATTTTCTCAAAGGATTCTGTGATGCCGTAGGGGCGAATCTTCACGTGGATATTCTCCGTGCGAGAAATTCACACCACGCCATCGAAGCAATCTTTAAGGGATTTGGCCGTGCACTTCGCGAAGCCTGCGAAATTGATCCCCGTGCAGCTGACTCGATTCCATCTACCAAGGGTGTGATCTGATTCAGATTGCAACCATCTTGCAATTGTAATTATTTAATTGATTCGGTGCGCCGAACATAGTATACTTCGTAAAAATTTAAGAAACCGTATTGGGAGGAATCATGACCATGCTGAAAACATTGGCCATTGTAACAGTATCATTGCTCGCATTGAACAGCTGCGGTGGGAAAAAAGAGTCGAAAGAATCAAAAGCGACACCACCCCCTGCTGCTACCACTGAAACAAAAGTAGACAGTAATAGTACCGATGAACTATTCAATGAGTTTTTCGATAGCACATCAGAACAGGATGATGCTTCAGTTGCTGAAAACAGTGCTGCGGCAAAAGATGCTCAAATAGCAGAAAAATCAACAAAACCCGAGACATCAAAAGCGACCAGCAAAGAACCCAAAAAACCCGCAACTAAAGTTAAAGCGAATCCTGATGGAAGATATGTTCTTCAAGTATCATGCGTTGCTTCATCTGAACTCGCAGAAAAAATTGCAAAGAAACTTGAAAAAACCGGAAATCCTGTGTACATCGCCGAAGTACAAAATCCAACACCACAACTCATGGGAACCTATTACCGGATTCGCATTGGTGGATTTAGCGATCGCGACGCGGCAAAATCGTTTGGTGAAGCACAGCTTACACCGAATGGCTTTACCTTTTGGGTTGACACTCGTTCAAATGACAACATTGGTTCGTCTAGTTCTTCGAGTGCACCAAAACCAGTAGCAAAAAAAGCTGCTGAACCTGCACCAGCAACTGAATCAGAACCTGCAAAAAAGGCTTCTGGCGAAGAAGAGTGGTAAATCTTTCGAAAATATGATTTTATAAGGCTCTCTTCGGGGAGCCTTTTTTATTTTCCAGTCGAACTAAAACAGGGAGTTCTCATGGAAAACCGCGTAAAACTACAATCACTCTTACCACTCTTTTTTCTTTCCGGTATGGCAGGGCTTATGTATGAGCTCAGTTGGATTCGCGAAAGTGCACTGATTTTCGGTGCAACACTTCCCGCCCTCACCACGGTAACAGCGCTCTTTTTCGGAGGAATGGCGCTCGGAAACCGAGTACAATCACGCAAGTCCGCGAACTATTCTGGAGCACTGCTCGGAAAAATTGAACTTTCGGTCGCAATCTCTGGGGTTCTTTCAATCTTTCTTATGGCACTCTTCCGGAACATAACACCTTCGATCTACCCTTCTTTTCACGATTCAGAACTTCTTCTAACCCTCTACCGCATTCTTGCAATTGCACTGACCATCGGCATACCAACCTTTTTCATTGGGATGACATTCCCCGTCATGATGGCGATTACTCCCACCGAAGAAGGAGATGAAGGGAAAATTGCCGGACTCGTCAACGGATTCAATGCTCTTGGCGCGGTGATCGGTACGCTTCTCACTGGATTTGTACTGATCCCTCATCTCGGGATGACCGGGACTATTCTCGTAGCCGCAGCAATCAACGCTATTGTTGGCGTTCGGTTCTTGCGAAGTTCCATAACGGTCACGAGAGCTACAAAAGAGGTAGCTTCTTCTGAAATCAAACTATTCCCCGCACTCCCGCTCTTTTTTACTCTCGGATTTTGTGGCATGGCAGGGCAAATTCTCTGGAGTAGATTTCTTGCACTGATCATTCACAACACGGTGTACACATACACAATCACGATCACTGCGGTGATCTCTGGAATTTCATTGGGATCGTTAATCTCCGCAAAGCTCAGTTCAAAAGAGCGAGATTTCAGCAAACTATTTGGAATCCTTACAGTGGTAAACCTCACCTCGTTTATCGCGGCAATCTATCTGCCCGCATTTATCTGGTTAACTATTGGATCGATCCACTCTGAGCTTCTCAAAATGTTCATAATTGCAGCAATCCTCTTTGTGCCATCACTCTTCTCTGGAGCGGCCTTCCCTGTAGCGCTCAAGATGATCGGCGGCGGCAGTGAAGTTCGCGGGAGAATCGCAGGACTACTTTCCGCTTCAAATACATTCGGAAGTATTCTCGGTTCATTTCTCGCAGGTTTTTTCCTCCTTCCTTGGATCGGAATCAGCGGAACAGCCGCAGTTACCGCAGGGCTTCTTCTTGCAACGATTATCGTAGCCTTTCTTCAAGCAAAACGGATGCGAGCGACGTGGATGCTTATCGCGATTCCCGTGATTGTTCTTGCGATCTTCTTCCGTTCACCCAAAGAGTTCGTTAAAGATTTCGTGGTTACGCCCAATGAACGAGTTGAATACATCAAAGAAGGGATCATGGCCACGGTTTCGGTTGCCACGAACAGTGTATTCAAAACTATGAAAATCGACCAACTTTGGCAGGGGGAATCGCGTAAAACTCGCCAAATCATGGCGGCACACCTTCCGATGCTTCTTGCGAAAAACCCCAAGAAAGCATTGGTTATCGGAGTTGGTGCCGGTGAAACAGCGCGACGCTTTACCCTGTACAAGATCGACTCACTTGATCTGATCGATCTTGAACCAGCCGTGTTCACCGCCGCAGAAAAGTATTTCGA
The DNA here is from genome assembly GCA_020726425.1 of Fibrobacter succinogenes. Classification (GTDB taxonomy): domain Bacteria; phylum Fibrobacterota; class Chitinivibrionia; order Chitinivibrionales; family Chitinivibrionaceae; genus JAIFMU01. Next base: position 4,524 of record DYSA01000157.1, read on the forward strand.
TGGCGGATGGATGAATCAACCCGGTGTGAAAAAAATCGTTACCGATGGTCGAAGCTACATCATGAATGCGAATAAATCGTACGATGTTATTTCGATCGAAATCGGTCAAGTCTTCCGTCCTCATGCTGCGGGATTTTACTCCAAAGAGTTCTATCAGGGAGTTGAAAAAAGACTCACCAGCACTGGTGTAGTAGGGCAATTTATACCCATTGCTGCATTTTCAGAACAGACTTTCAAGCGAGTTATTGCGTCATTTATCGAAGTGTTTCCCCACAGTCAACTCTGGTTTAATAGCAGTGAATTTGTATTACTGGGATTTAAAGGAAAAGAACCAACGCTTTTCAATAAAACGGTTATGCATGAATTGAATCCCGGCACGCCTATTTTCACCGACTTGGCGTTCAACTATTGGGGAGGAGAACTCTACAATCTCAACCAAAAAAACGTACTTGCCGCAGGATTTCTGATGAAAGGCGAAGATCTTTCCCGCCTAACCAGTGGGGCGAAATCTTACTCAGACAAAAGACCAGAGCTCGAATACGTTACGGCGGCAGTTCAGGAAAATCCCCCATTCCTCAGTAATCTTATGCCTTTTCTTTCACCAGTTGAACAGATTATCCCAGGCGTTTCCATGGTTGACATTCGAACAATCGAAGAGATTCGCCGGATTAATCTGGACAATATCCTAACCGATGAACTTCTCCTTCTGTATCAATCCTCTGGAAGTGTAGAGTTCCTTCAAAAAGCACTTGAGTATAACCCTAAAAATATTCGTGCCAATAGAATGATCGCCGAATATTACTATAAAACAGCGGAGTATGATTCTGCAGAAAAGCATCTTATCCAAGCATTTGCTCAAGACCCCGGCTCAACCGATGCAGGATATCAAATAGCAGTCATTCGCCTTAAGAAAAAGGATGTACAAGGTGCAATCGAAGTACTCTATGAAATTCTTTCAGACGATCCGCAAGATGAAAAAGCAAATGCTCTTATGGGAGTAACGCTTACGCAAATCGGCAATTTCAAAATTGCAGAACACCATCTTTCCATCGCCATTGAACGTAATCCATCTAATCGCGAAGCACGTGAAGCGCTTGAATTTATCAAGTCTCAAAAAAGTCAGGAGAAATAATGGTTCAATTTAAAGCAGGGAGCTACACGATGGATACGGGCTTTGTCCGTTCCATTGAACGCAAAAGTGGATTAGAGAATCAGTGGAAAGAGATCATGCTTCTGGTAAATCTCAAGGGTTCATATGAACAGCCAGAGAAAGCAGCTCTCCTTGCAAAAATGGATATCGATACCGCAAAGAATCGCGCGATCAACTCAAATGGTGCAAGCACTATCGACCACGAACTGGTCAAACTGGGCTATGATCGAATTGAACCTGAAATGATCTAAACTCCCGTATCTTTTTGTCTCTAGAGGTGG
>DYSA01000778.1 GCA_020726425.1 Fibrobacter succinogenes
CAACGATTCAACGATTCAACGATTCAACGATTCAACGATTCAACGATTAAACGACGAAACGATAAAAAAACAATACGGGTGGAGAGTGTTCACCCGTGTTCCCATTCAAAACAGATTCTCTTTAACAGAAGGAACCGAAATGAACAAAATAGCGCTTATACTTGCCCTGGTATCTCTCTGCTTCTCTGCCGAAACTCCTGCGATTGGAACGGAAACGGTTCACGACAATTTCAAACCTGCGGGATTGCAGATCGATGGTTCGGGACAGTTCAGCCCAGGAGGTACTTTTAGAAGTGCACAACTAGCAGGGCGATGCGGATTCTTTATTTGGGACGGGGTACAATTTTCGGTTAGTTTGGGAGCATACGCTGCACGATATCCAACAAAACGAAGCATTGCGTATAAGACTTATACAAGTGGAAAATATCAGATCGAAGAGACAGACTATTTCTTAATAACCCGATTAAATCAAATATACACAAAAGCTAATATTGCCTATTTTTGGGGGTATAAACGGGGAAAAACAGATCGATTGGTTCACTCCGTAGGAATGGGTGTTGAGTTAGGAATTGAAAAAGATACACCACTCAAAATGCAAAACGATTCATTAGAACTTGCTATGATGCCAGAGCAAATAAAAAAACCATGGACAGAGTTCTTTGTAGAGCCGGGACAACCATACTATCAACTGTTCTGGTTTATTACACCGACAATTGCTCCAAATATAAAATTCGCTTACGACATAGAAAGTTTACGCCCCATTCCCGATCTCTCTTTGGGATTCAGCTACTTTATCCCTTCGAAAAAGCTCGTGTTGATCCACCGAAAAAACAAAGAACGCCGTGAATCGAGAAAAGAGCAATGTGCTGTCGATAGATCTACTGCGCCAGTTGCTGATTCAACCGCAATGGAACCGGCACAATGATCACCAACGACTCATTCGATTTTTCGTTTGACCCCACAGCCTGTGAATCCTGTGGCGGAAAATGTTGTCTTGGAGAAT